>JAJLKS010000066.1:0-1420 GCA_033838765.1 Alphaproteobacteria bacterium | reverse complement strand
ACCGCCCATGCCGAAATGCTTGCGATCCGGGAAGCCTGCCGGGTGCTTGGCACGGAGCGGCTGATCGGCTGCGATCTCTATGTCACCCTTGAACCCTGCCCGATGTGCGCCGGCGCAATCTCCTTTGCCCGTCTGCGGCGGCTCTATTATGGGGCTGCGGATGAAAAGGGCGGCGGCGTCGATCACGGACCGCGCATCTTTGATCAACCGACCTGCCACCATCGCCCCGACGTCTATGGCGGCATCGGTGAAACGGCCGCAGCGGCACTCCTCAGAGATTTTTTCGCAGTGCGGCGAAGCTGAGGCCCGCGATCTTCCGTCGCGGCTTTCTGCGTGATTTGCGCTGCCCAAACCGTTAGAGTCCCGCCATTCGACATTGAGACGGGAGGCGCAAAGCCTGCCGCACGCAAAAACTGCCAAGGGGAGAGCGATGAATTTCGAACATAACGACAAGACAAAGGAACTGATTGCCCGTCTCGAGAAATTCATGGACGAGCACATCTATCCGAACGAGAAGACCTACAACGACCAGATGGAAGCCTTCCGCAAGGCGGGCAACCCCTGGCAGGTGCCGCAGATCCTCGAAGACCTGAAGCCGAAGGCGAAGGAAGCGGGCCTCTGGAATCTGTTCCTGCCCGAGTCCGAGCGTGGCGGCGGTCTCACCAACCTCGAATATGCCTCGCTCTGCGAGATCATGGGCCGCGTCGGCTGGTCGTCGGAAGTCTTCAACTGCGCGGCGCCCGACACGGGCAACATGGAAGTTATCGAGCGCTACGGCAATGAGCGCCAGAAGAGGGAATATCTGGAGCCGCTGCTCGAAGGCAAGATGCGCTCCGCCTTCCTGATGACCGAGCCTGACGTCGCTTCCTCCGATGCGACCAACATCTCCACCCGCATCGAGCGCGACGGCGATGAATACGTCATCAACGGCCGCAAGTGGTGGTCGTCGGGCGTCGGCGATCCGCGCTGCAAGATCGCGATCCTCATGGGCAAGACCGATCCGAAGGCCGACACCTATCGTCAGCAGTCGCAGATTCTGGTGCCGATGGACGCGCCGGGCATCAAGGTCGTGCGCATGCTTCCCGTATTCGGTTATGACGATGCGCCGCATGGCCATGCCGAAGTGATCCTCGAAAATGTCCGCGTTCCGGCGGAGAACCTGCTTCTCGGCGAAGGCCGCGGCTTCGAGATCAGCCAGGGCCGCCTTGGGCCGGGCCGCATCCATCACTGCATGCGCACCATTGGCGTTGCCGAACGCGCGCTCGAAATCATGGTGAAGCGCCTCCTCACCCGTGAAGCCTTCGGCAAGAAGATTCCGAACATTCGGTTTGGGAGGAGCGCGTGGCGCGGGCCCGCATCGACATCGAAATGGCGCGCCTGCTGACGCTCAAGGCTGCCTACATGATGGATACGGTGGGCA
>JAJLKS010000065.1:0-4254 GCA_033838765.1 Alphaproteobacteria bacterium | reverse complement strand
GTCGAGCGCGTCCGTCGTCTTGCGCACATCGGCCGGAAGGTCGGCCATTTCGGCGATGCCGCCGGCATTGTCCGTGACCGGGCCGAAGGCGTCGAGCGCGACCACCATGCCCGCAAGTGCAAGCATCGTCGTCACGGCGATGGCGATGCCGAAGAGACCGGCAAGGCCGTAGGTGACAAGAATACCGACCACGATGACGAGCGCCGGGAGCGCCGTTGCTTCCATCGAGATGGCAAGACCCTGGATGACGTTGGTGCCGTGACCCGTGGCCGAAGCGGCGGCCACGGACTTCACCGGGCGGAAGTTCACGCCCGTGTAGTATTCCGTGATCCAGACGATGAGGCCCGTGACCACAAGACCCGCGATACCGCAGATATAGAGGTCGAAGCCGGAGAACGTCTTGGCGCCGACAGTGTATGCCGTGTCGAGGCCGATCACGGCGTCGGTAACGAAATAGAGCGCCGCGAGCGACAGCACCGCCGAGGCGATGAAGCCTTTGTAGAGCGCGCCCATGATGTTGTTGCTCTTGCCCAGGCGGACGAAGAAGGTGCCGATGATCGAGGTCACGATGCAGGCGCCGCCGATGGCAAGCGGATAAAGCATCATGTTCTCGATCGCACCGCCCGCGAAGAAGATCGAAGCGAGAACCATGGTGGCGACGACCGTCACCGCATAGGTTTCGAAAAGGTCGGCAGCCATGCCGGCGCAGTCGCCGACATTGTCGCCCACGTTGTCGGCGATGGTCGCCGGGTTGCGGGGATCGTCTTCCGGAATGCCGGCTTCCACCTTGCCCACGAGGTCGCCGCCCACGTCGGCGCCCTTGGTGAAGATGCCGCCGCCGAGACGCGCGAAGATCGAGATGAGCGAAGCGCCGAAGCCGAGAGCGACGAGCGCGTCGATCACTTCACGCGAGCCGGGCTCAAGGCCGAGCTGCACGGTCAGCACGGCGTAATAGACCGCGACCGCGAGAAGCGCGAGACCGGCAACGAGCATGCCCGTCACCGCACCCGACTTGAAGGCGACGCCGAGGCCCGCTGCAAGGCTGGTGCTGGAGGCCTGAGTCGTGCGCACATTGGCGCGCACCGAAACCAGCATGCCGATATAGCCGGCCGCACCCGAAAGCGCCGCGCCGACGAAGAAGCCGACAGCGACCTTCAGCGTCAGCAGGTACCAGACGACAGCGAAAATGACGACGCCGACGATGGCGATGGTCGTGTACTGGCGCGCGAGATAGGCGCTCGCCCCCTCCTGGATCGCGGCAGCGATCTCCTGCATGCGTGCATTGCCCGCATCCATCGCCAGCACCGAGCGGATCGCCCAGATGCCGTAGATGAGCGCAAGCACGCCGCAGCCGATAATAGCCCACAAAGCAGTGCTCATTGTTTTGTCCTTAGGTTTCCTTGACGGATTGAACGGCGGGAATAGCCACTCACCTTCCGGCACATGACGCCGGAAGTCCTCCCCCTGCCGACTGCAGAAATCGCGCGGAAAGATGCCAAATACCCGCTTGGAAAGCAACCGGGAGGGCCTAAAAGTGACGATATCCCAACTGCTTGAGGGCAACGGGACGTCCTTGCGCATCGACCGCGGATACACCCTCCCCGGACCTGAGGACGGTACCGATTCGGGTGGCGGGAACGCCGGTTTCCGCTGCGACCGCGCCGATCCGGCCCGCACTGCCGGGCGCGGCAGTGAAGAGAATCTCGTAGTCGTCTCCGCCGCCCGCGACGAGCCCGGTCAGTTCGGGACGGAGCGAAAGGGCAGCCCGCCCAGCCGCTGAAACCGGCAAGGCGTCGAGTTCGATACGGGCACCAACGGCGGACGCGGAACAGACATGGCCAAGATCGGCCATCAGACCGTCCGATATGTCCAGCGCCGCGTGGGCGATACCGGCAAGGCGCTGCCCGAAGGTCAGCCGCGGGGAAGGTTCCCGATAACGCGCAGCCAGATAGTCCGCATGCGCCCGCGAAAGCCCTTCGAACCCGCCCCGAAGGACTTCAAGGCCGAGCGCGCCATCGCCGAGCGTTCCCGTGACATAGATATCGTCGCCGCGCTTCGCGCCGCCACGGCGGATCGCCTCGCCTTCGGACACCTCACCGATCGCCGTGAGCGACAGCGTGAGGGGACCCGGCGTCTTCACCGTGTCTCCGCCCCAGAGAGAAATGCCGAACGCCGCCTGGTCGGCTGCCAGCCCGTCGGCAAAGCGGCGTATCCACGATTCCCCGATATCGGCCGGCCAGGCCGTGACGAGGAGATAGCCACGAGGGACGGCGCCCTTCGCGGCGAGATCGGACAGGTTCACACGGAGAAGTTTCTTCGCAATGCTCTCGGGCGGATCGTCCGGCAGGAAGTGGACGCCGGCAATCATCGCATCGGCGGTCAGCACCGTCTCGCAGCCCTGCGAAGGATGGAACAGCGCCGCGTCGTCCTTCAGCCCGTAGGCGCCCGGCGCATTCGCGGCGAGCGGCGCAAAAATATTCTCGATGATCTCGAATTCGCCCGGCCGGTTGCCGCGCTCTTCAGCTCCGGGCGGCGGCGTCATCACCCGCTCCCTTGCGGACTTCACGCCCGAGCCTGTCCAGGACCGCGTTCACGACGCCCGGCTCATCGCCCTCGAAAAAGGCATGCGCGACATCGACATATTCATTGATGACGACCTTCACCGGAATGTCCTTGCAGCGGCGAAGTTCATAGGTGCCGCAGCGCAGGATCGCGCGCAGCGTGGAATCGATGCGCGTCAGGGACCAGCCCGATGCAAGCGCGCCATTCACCTGCCGGTCGAGTTCGCGCTGTTCGCGCACGACGCCGCGCACGACATCTTCGAAATGGGCGGCGTCGGCTTCGACGATGTCGTTGCCTTCGATGTCCTGCCCGAGCCTGTGCTCGACGAATTCCTCGATCACATCGTCAAGCGGTGTCGAGGCGACATCCATCTGATAGAGCGCCTGAACGGCCGCAAGGCGCGCGGCGCCGCGTGCCTTTGGATCGAGGCCACCTTCTTGCGCAGGCTGTATGGGAACGGAGGACATTCGCTTCCTGATCTCTAGCGCGTCACGAGGCGCCGAACTGACGCTTCAGCTCGATCATGTCGAGACAGGCATTGGCGGCACCGCCGCCCTTGTTCTTCTGGTCGACCTTCGCGCGCGCCCAGGCCTGGGCCTCGTTCTCGACCGTCTGGATACCGTTGCCGAGCGCAAGCGACCGCTCCACGGAAAGATCCATCAATGCGCGCGCGGATTCATTCGACACGATGTCGTAATGGGTCGTCTCACCGCGAATGACGCATCCGAGCGTCACGAACCCGTCGACGGCGCGCGTGAGCCCGCCCTTCGCCATCGCATCCAGCGTGAACTTGACCGCCGCCGGAATTTCCAGAACGCCCGGCACGGAAACCCGCGGCCATGTTGCGCCGCGCGCTTCGAGCGCGGCAATGGCGCCACGCGCCAGCTCATCCGCGAGGTCTTCGTAGAAGCGGGCTTCGACAATCAGAATGTGAGCCTTGGTCGTCATCGTGCGGTTTCCTTCGCGCGCGTGCCGGTCTTGCCTGCCTTGGCCAGCGGCCGTTGGCCGACAACCCGCAGCCCGTAACCTTCGAGGCCGACAATGCTGCGATCCGTGTCGGACAGCAGCACCATGTCATGGATGCCGAGATCGAGCAAAATCTGCGCACCGACGCCATATTCGCGCAGGCGGCGTGGCATGCCCTGCTCTCCGCCCTCGCCCTTGCGCAGCAGCATGTCGGAGACGACAGTCGCGGTGGTATCGCGGATCAGCACGATCACGCCACGTCCTTCCTCGGAAATCACGCGCATGGATTCTTCAAGGAGATGCGAGCGCGGGCCGGTCGCGCCGAGAATATCGTCGAAGACATTGATCGCATGGACGCGAACGAGCACGGGCTCGGGCCCGGAAATGTCGCCCTTCACCAGCGCGATATGCTCGGCATATTCGACGGTGTTCAGATAGACCATCATCTTGAACTCGCCGCCATACTCGCTTTCAAGCTCGGTCTCGATGGCGCGATGGATGAAGTTGTCGTAGCGGCGGCGGTAGGCGATGAGATCGGCAATCGTCGCGATCTTCAAGCCGTGAAGCTGCGCGAACTGCACAAGGTCCGGCAGACGGGCCATCGTGCCGTCGTCGTTCATGATCTCGCAGATCACGCCCGCCGGGCGCAGTCCGGCGAGACGGCACAGGTCGACGATGCCCTCGGTCTGGCCGGTGCGCACGAGCACGCCGCCCTCCCGGGCGCGC
>JAJLKS010000064.1:0-10460 GCA_033838765.1 Alphaproteobacteria bacterium | reverse complement strand
CCCAGGCGGCGAGATAGTTCCAGCGCGCACCGCCTGAGGTTTTCGGGTTGGGCGTTATGACCTGGATGCCCGGCTTTGCGAGGTCGTCCCAATCCTTGATCTGCTTCGGGTTGTCCTTGCGGACGAGGAGGACGATGGTCGAGGTGTAGGGCGAGGAGTTGTCGGGGAGGCGGCTCTGCCAGTCTTCGGGCAGGAGGCCGGCTTTTGCGGCTTCGTCGATATCGCCGGCAAGGGCAAGCGTCAGGACATCTGCCTGAAGGCCGTCAACAACGGCGCGGGCCTGCTTGCCAGAGCCGCCATGCGACTGCTCGAAGGTCACGCTTTCACCCGTTTCCTTCTTCCAGTGCTCGGCGAAGGCGGCGTTGTAGTCGCGGTAGAATTCGCGGGTCGGGTCGTAGGACACATTGACGATGTTCGTCCCGGCGTGGACCTCGAAGGCCGTGCCGAGAAGGAGGGCGAGGCCGCCCAGAAGCAGCGCGGAGCGCCGGGTCAAATTGGTGAGGGTCATATCAGTCTCCATTACCTATTTTGTCGATCAAATTAGTAGTGTTTAAGCGCAAAATTTTTTGTCTCAGGCGCCGATTGCTGCCTTCAATCCGGCAGCATCGGCCCGGGTGGCATCGGCAAGCGTCATCCCGTCGAGGATAGCGGCTGCCGCGTCCCGTACTTCCCGCATCGTCCGCCGGACGGCGCAGGCCTTTTCGTCCCGGCAGTCGGCGCAGCGCCGGTAGCCGGTCAGGCTCGCACAGGGAATGGGCGCCAATGGCCCATCCATTATGCGAATGATCTGGCCGAAAGTGATCGTATCGGCCGGTTTCGCGAGCGCATATCCGCCCAGCTTGCCGCGCTGGCTGCGGACGAGGCCGTTCTTGCGCAGGTCGAGCAGGATCAGCTCCAGAAACTTCCGGGGCACGTTCTGCCGTTCCGCTATGTCCGCCGCCTGCAGCAATTCACCCTCATTCTGGGTTGCGAGCGCGATCATGGCCTTCAGCGCATATTTGGCTTTCTGTGACAACATTTCTCTATCTGTCGAGTAGGGTATTGGCGTGGATTGAGCTCGTCAAGCGAAATTCCACAAAAATTTTTTCCAATGAAATAATAAAACACAAAATATTTGTTCTTTGTGTCTGTCCAGTTGGCGTCCGTCGATTGTAGGCGGATTCGGGCGGCAAGGGGCAGGCGCCGAAGCGGCGCACAGCGGGAGACAGATGATGGAAAGGAAAAGGTGCAGGTTTCTGTTGCCAGGTACCTGCGAACCCCGCCTTACCCGGCTAAGGGCAAGGACTTCAATCGAGGTTGTCGCACCGCATTACGCAGCGAGACGTGCCTCAGCATAGTTGTCGTTGGCAACTATAAAACGGCCCGATGACGGCGGAACCATGCCGGGCAAAAAGACTGTCTTTACACCCTCGTCGATCCTGTTTCGCCCCCAGGAAGCCCTGCCATGACAGGAAGAAATCTGGTGGAGGCGCCGGGTACTGCCCCCGGGTCCGAATGGTTTATTGCACAATCCGTTTATCGCCATAGCCGGGCGGAAAACCGCCGGCACCCTTAATATAAGGCCTCGCCGCAGGAATTAAAGCCCTATCGGCATTCATCCGGCGGGCAGGTTTTCGCGGAAGACACGGATCACGTTGCCGCCCATCACCTTGAAGATTTCCTCCTCGGTGAAATTCGCCTTGCGCATTTCTTCCGTCAGCACGGCGATTTCGGATGTGTCGAAATCCGTGCGCACGGCGCCGTCATAGTCGGAGCCGAGGCCGACATGATCCACGCCGAGAAGGCCGATCGCATAGCGGATGGTGCGGACGATGTTGGCGGGGCTTGAATCGCAGACCGCGCCCGGCCAGTAGCCTATGCCGATCACGCCGCCCTGTTCGGCAATGCGCTTTGCCAGATCGTCCTCAATGTTGCGTGGGCTGTCGCAGGCGCCGCGAAGCCCCGTATGCGAAAGCACGATAGGTTTGGTGGCGATCGCCAGCACGTCTTCCACGACGGCGGGGGAGGAATGTGCGACGTCGATGGTGATGCCGAGGCGTTCCATTTCGCGCAGCGCCTCCTTGCCGAAATCGCTGAGGCCGGCGCCCGTGATGCCGTGGAAGGAGCCGCCGAGTTCATTGTCGAAGAAATGATGCAGACCCATCAGCCGGTAGCCGGCGGCATGAAGGCGCGCGACATTGGCGAGATTTCCTTCAAGCGGGTGCGATCCTTCGATACCGAGAAGGCCGCCGATCCGGCGCGAGCCCTTTTCGCGCGCGGCGAGAAGCGTATCGAGATCGGCGCGGCTGCGGATGATGCGCAATGTTTCCGGGGCCCGCCGTTCGGCGTCTTCCAGTTTCCACGCCTGGTAGAGCGCGCGTTCGAGCAGGCTGTCCCATGTGCGGGCCGGCCAGCGCTGCGCTATGAGGAGCCAGGGCAGCACGTCGGAGCCCGCTTCGTTGCTTTCATAGTTCTGGCCGCTCGGCACCTTGGTGACGGCGGTGAAAACCTGCAGTGCGACATTGCCCTCGTCGAGGCGGGGAAGGTCCACATGGCCGCGCGAGGCGCGCTTGAGCGGATCGCGCGCCCAGAGCAGCGTATCGGCGTGGAGATCGGCAATGACGAGGCGCTGGTGAAGTGCGCCGGTTTCGGCGCTGATATCGTAGGGCTCATGCGCGGTGACGCGGTTGATCCGGTCTTCGACGAAGCCGGGCAGAAGGGCGAGGGCGAGAATCACTGCAAGCGCGAGGAAGACGGCAAGGCCGATCAGGAAGCGTTTCATTGTGGTTTTACCCGTTTATGTCTCGAATTTCGGCCATTCTGGCCTGCGGTGGGGCGCGCCGCCAGCCATTCCCTGTGGATAAGTGCATGGTGCGCCGCGGGCTGTGGCGGGGCGGCGATGCTTCGGGCTAGACTGAGGCACACCGAATCTCAGGACAGGCCCATGCAGCAATATCTCGATCTACTGCGACTTGCGCGCGACAAGGGCGTGACCAAGACCGACCGCACGGGAACGGGCACACGCAGCATATTCGGGCATCAGATGCGCTTCGACCTCTCGGATGGATTTCCGATGGTCACGACGAAGAAGCTGCACACGAAATCGATCATTCACGAGCTGCTCTGGTTTCTCTCGGGCGATACGAATATCCGCTATCTGAAGGCCAATGGCGTCAGTATCTGGGACGAGTGGGCGGACGAGAGCGGCGAGCTTGGACCGGTCTACGGACATCAGTGGCGCTCATGGCCGACGCCGGACGGCGGCAAGATCGACCAGATCAGGAACCTGCTCGACCAGATCAGATCGAACCCGGATTCGCGCCGCCTCATCGTGTCCGCATGGAATGTCGCCGATGTCGACAAGATGGCTCTGCCGCCCTGCCACTGCATGTTCCAGTTCTATGTCGCCGACGGCAGGCTCTCCTGCCAGCTCTATCAGCGTTCGGCGGACATATTTCTTGGCGTGCCGTTCAACATCGCGTCCTATGCGCTGCTCACCATGATGGTGGCGCAGGTGACGGGACTCGAGGCGGGCGAGTTCATCCACACATTCGGCGATGCGCATCTCTATCTCAATCATCTCGAGCAGGCGGATCTGCAGCTTTCGCGCGAGCCTAAGCCGCTGCCGCGCATGATCATCAATCCGGATGTGAAAAGCCTGTTCGATTTCACCTTCGACGATTTCAAGCTCGAAGGATACGAGGCGCATCCGCATATCTCAGCGCCCGTCGCGGTCTGATGCGGCTTCGTCAGCGTGTGATTGCAGGGCTGCTCATCGTCGCGGTTCTGGGGCTTGCGGCTTTTTCCATGTGGATCATTCTTCTGCGCATGCGCCCGCTCGATCCTGAAATGTTGCGTGCACCCGGGTTCTCGCAGGTTGAAATATCCGCTGTCGCGGTGGTGTCATGACGATGCATGTCTCTTTCGTCGTTGCGATTGCCGATAACGGCGTGATCGGGAACGACAACGGCCTGCCGTGGAGGCTTTCAAGCGACATGGCTCACTTCAAGCGCGTGACGATGGGAAAGCCTGTCATCATGGGGCGCAAGACATGGGAGTCGCTGCCGCGAAAGCCACTGCCCGGGCGGCCCAATATCGTCGTCACGAGGGACCCCGCCTATGCCGCGGAAGGCGCGGAGGTCGTGACCGGCACGGAAGCGGCGCTCAAACGCGCGGTTGCACATGCAGCCGAACTTGGCGTCGAAGAAGTGGCGGTGATCGGCGGCGCGCAGCTATATGCCGAAATGTTCGATCATGCGACGCGGCTCTACATCACCGAGGTTCATGCCGAGCCTGCGGGCGATGTCAGTTTTCCCGCCTTCGACATGTCGCATTGGCGCGAGGTGTCGCGCGAACGGCACGAGGCGGGCGGGAAGGACAGCGCGCCTTATTCGTTCGTGCTTCTGGAACGGCGCGATTGAGTTTCGCCTGCCGCCGCCGCACAATGCCCGGAATGGTATTTCATGCGGTGACGGAGACGAATTATGGATGTGCGTGCGGCGGTGGCCTTCGAAGCGGGCAAACCCCTCGAAATCGAAACGGTTCAGCTTGAAGGGCCGAAAGAGGGAGAGGTGCTCGTCGAGATCAAGGCGACCGGCATCTGCCACACGGATGCCTTCACGCTGTCGGGCGAAGATCCGGAGGGGGCATTCCCGGCCATTCTCGGCCATGAAGGAGCCGGCGTCGTCGTCGAGGTCGGCAAGGGCGTGAAGTCGCTCGCGGTGGGCGATCATGTGATCCCGCTTTACACGCCGGAATGCCGCGAGTGCAAGAGCTGCACGAGCCACAAGACGAACCTGTGCACCTCCATTCGCGCGACGCAGGGCAAGGGCGTGATGCCGGATGGCACGAGCCGCTTTTCCTACAAGGGAAAGCCGGTATTGCACTATATGGGCTGCTCGACATTTGCGAACTACACGGTGCTGCCTGAAATTGCGCTCGCCAAGGTGCGCAAGGACGCGCCCTTCGACAAGATCTGCTACATCGGCTGCGGCGTGACGACGGGTATCGGCGCGGTCATCTTCACTGCGGGTGTCGAAGCAGGCGCGAATGTCGTGGTGTTCGGCCTCGGCGGGATCGGCCTCAACGTCATCCAGGGTGCGCGCATGGTCGGCGCGAACATGATCGTCGGTGTCGACATCAACCCCTCGCGCGAGAGCCTTGCCCGCCAGTTCGGCATGACGCATTTCGTGAACCCCAAGGAGATCAAGGGCGATGTGGTCGGGCATATCGTCGAGCTCACGGGCGGCGGCGCCGATTACAGTTTCGAATGCATCGGCAATGTGAACACGATGCGGCAGGCGCTTGAGTGCTGCCATCGCGGCTGGGGCGAGAGCGTCATCATCGGTGTGGCCGGCGCGGGGCAGGAGATTTCGACGCGCCCCTTCCAGCTCGTCACGGGCCGCGTCTGGAAGGGTACGGCATTCGGCGGTGCGCGCGGGCGCACCGATGTGCCACGGATCGTCGACTGGTACATGGACGGCAAGATCAATATCGACGATCTCATCACGCATACCATGCCTCTCGAGGATATCAACAAGGGCTTCGACCTCATGCATGAGGGCAAGTCCATCCGCTCGGTGGTCGTTTACTGATGACGCTCGAAACCCTCTCGTCGCATCGCTGCTTCGGCGGCACGCTCAGTATGTGCCGGCACTCGTCGGTGGCGACGGGCACGCCGATGCGGTTCTCGATTTTTCTGCCGGCGGGCAAGGGACCTTTTCCGGCGCTCACTTTTCTTGCCGGGCTCACCTGCACGGAAGAGAATTTCACCGTGAAGGCGGGCGCCTATCGCGTGGCAAGCGCGCTGGGTCTTGCGATCGTCGCGCCGGACACGAGCCCGCGGGGCGAAGGCGTTGCGGATGACGACGCTTACGATCTCGGGCAGGGTGCGGGCTTTTATATCGATGCGACGGAGACGCCCTGGGCCCCGCATTTCAACATGGAAACCTATGTCATCCGCGATCTTGCCGCAGTCGTGCGCGACAATTTTCCGGTCGATGGCAGGCGGCAATCGATCAGCGGCCATTCCATGGGCGGGCATGGCGCGCTGACGCTGGCACACAAATATCCGGAGCATTTCCGCTCCGTTTCGGCCTTCGCGCCTATCGTTTCGCCCACGCGGTGCCCCTGGGGTGAAAAGGCGTTTGCGGCCTATCTGGGGGACGACCGTTCATCATGGGCGGCCCATGACGCCACGGCCTTGATGACGAGCGGGAGCGCCGTCGGACATTTCGAAGACATATTGATCGATCAGGGGCTCGCCGATCCCTTTCTCGAAAACCAGTTGAAGCCGGAGCTTTTCGAGGAGGCCTGTGCGACGCATCGCCAGACACTCACGCTCCGGCGGCAGGAGGGGTACGACCACTCCTATTATTTCATCCAGAGTTTCATTGAAGACCATCTGCGCTTTCATGCAGAGCGGCTGAAATGACGGTTGTCGATGTTGCGGTGGTGGGAGCGGGCGCGGCCGGCCTCGCCGCCGCCCATCGGGCGTATGAGCTCGGACTGTCCTGCTATCTTCTCGAGGCGAAGCCGCGCATCGGCGGGCGGACGCATACCGACACGGAAACATTCGGTGTTGCCTGGGATCGCGGCGCGCATTGGCTTCATTCGGCAGACGTCAATCCTCTGACGCGGATCGCCGAAGAACTCGGACATCCCTATCTTGCACGGCCACGTCCCTTCGACGGCAATTTCCATCTTGGCGACCGATGGGGCACGAGCGCCGAGTGGCGCGCCTATCGCGACGAGTTCGAGGCCACCTATGAGCGGGCGCAGGAAGCGGGCGAAGCGGGCCGCGATGTTTCCGTGCTCGATGCGATGGACAGTTCCTCTCGCTGGGCGCGGATGGTGCATCATATCTTCGGGGCCATTTCAGGTGTGCAGCCCTCCGGGATTTCGACCCGCGATCTTGCGGCCTATCGCGACAGCGGCGCGAACTGGCCGCTTGTGCGCGGCTATGGTGCACTCATCGAGGCGCGCTATGCCGGGCTTCCAGCCGAACTTTCAACGCCGGTCAGCGCCATCGACACCAGCGGCACGCATATTCTGATCGAGACGCCGCGCGGGACGGTGCGGGCGCGGAGCCTCGTCGTCACGGTGTCGACCAATGTTCTGGCCTCCGGTGCGATCCGCTTCACGCCGGAGCTGCCCGCGCGTCTGCAATCCGCCCTCGCGCATGTGCCGACGGGACATGCGAACAAGGTCGCCTTCCATTTCCGCCGGGATGTCTTCGGTCTGCCGGAAACGAGCTATGTGAATTTCATGGATGAGCGCGATGCAACGCGCGCAGCCTGCTCGTTTCAGGTCAATCCATTCGGCAGCAATCTCGCGATTGCCTATCTCGGTGGCGACCTTGCCGAAGACCTCGACCGGGCAGGCGAGGAGGAGATGATCTCCTTTTCACGGGCCGCTCTCGCCGACATGTTCGGCGCGGACATCTTCAAGGAGCTATTCGGCGTGGCGTCGACGCGCTGGACGAGCGACCCTCATACGCTCGGCGCCTATTCATGCGCGCTGCCGTGCCATGCACATGAGCGAGCCGTGCTTGCGGAGCCCGTGGGCGAGCGCGTCTTTCTGGCGGGCGAGGCCGTCTCCGCGGACTGGTTTTCCACCGTGCAGGGCGCGCATGTGAGCGGCATCGAGGCGGCGGAGAAGGCGGCCGCCTTTCTCGGTCGCGCCATTGCGGCGGCGCGGCAGCGTTGACAGAATAAGGCCAACAAGAACACCGCATATAAAACAGGGAGGAAAAGATGGCGGAAATGAAACTCATCGCCGACGGGTTGAAATTTCCCGAAGGCCCGATTGCGATGCCGGATGGCAGCATTCTGCTGGTCGAAATCGCGCGCGGCACGCTGACGCGCATCACGCCGGACGGGAAGAAGGAAATCGTCGCGGAGCCGGGCGGCGGGCCGAACGGTGCGGCAATCGGCCCCGATGGTGCCTGCTATATCTGCAACAATGGCGGCTTCGAATGGCATGACCGCGGTGGGCTTCTCTTCCCCGGCGACATGGCGAAGGATTATTCGGGCGGCCGCATCGAGCGCGTCGACCTGAAGACGGGCAAGGTCGAGACGCTCTACAAGGAATGCAACGGCATCCCGCTCAATGGCCCGAACGACATCGTGTTCGACAAGTCGGGCGGCTTCTGGTTCACCGATCTCGGCAAGGGCCGCGGGCGGACGCAGGATCGCGGCGGTCTTTATTATGCGAAGGCCGACGGCTCCTCGATCAAGGAGGTCGTCTTCCCGATTACCTCGCCGAACGGCGTCGGCCTCTCGCCGGATGAAAAGACGGTCTATGTCGCCGATACGATCCCCGGCCGTCTCTGGGCGTTCGACATAACGGGGCCGGGCGAAGTGGCGCCGCCGGAAGGCCCGCTTCCCGGCCGCTTCGTCGGATCGCCTGCCGGTCTCAACTTCTTCGACTCGCTCGCGGTCGACTCCGCCGGCAACGTCTGCGTTGCAACGATCTTCAATGCCGGCATTACGATCTTCTCGCCCGATGGCAGCAAGATCACCCATGTGGCGACGGACGATCTCATCACCACGAATATCTGTTTCGGCGGGAAGGATCTGAAGACGGCCTTTATCACGCTGTCGACGACGGGCCGTCTCGTCGCGACGGAGTGGGCGGTGCCGGGATTGCCGCTCAATTTCCTGAACAAGTAGGTTCGAGAGGGTGGGACACGTTCCGGCTGCGGAACGTGTCTTTGCCTCTCCGGCAGGCCGTGCAAACATGCGCGGCCTTTGGGGTACGCGGCGTCTGAATTATCAGGGAGGATAAAAGATGCGCCTTTTTGTCAGTGTACTCGTTGCGTTGTTTGCGTTTACCGGAGCGGCTCTGGCCGATCCATTTGCGAATTTCTACGGCAATACGGTCAACGTCGTGGGCCCGGCGGGCTAACGCCAGGTCTATATCGATGCGGGCGGAAGCTATTCGCAGAAGCTGCCCGATGGCAGCACGGCGGAGGGCAAGTACGAGATCAATGGCGATACGGCCTGCTTCCTCGGTGGCGAACAGCCCTATTGCGTGCCTGCCCAGGCGCGCAATGTCGGCGAAAGCTGGGAGCTGACCGCGCCGGACGGCTCGACGGAAACGGCGACGCTCGTCGCAGGCCGCTGAAGCCGGCAATCCGCGAAATGAATTCGGCCGGCCTCATGGGGCCGGCCGTTTTTATTTTCACGCAGGCGTGCCTCAAGCTGTCTTGCGGTTTGCGACCTTCGCCGCTTCGTCGACGATCGGGCTGAAGGTGCCGTAGATCATACGCTGCCCATCGAAGGGCATGGTGGCAGGATCGTACTTCATGCGCTCGTATTCCATGAGCTTCGGCCAGCCTGCCTCGCGCGCTTCCTTCGAAGGCCATTCGACCCAGGAGAACACGATCGCCTCGTCCTGCGTCGCCTTCACGGCGCGGCGGAAATCGGTCACCTTGCCATCCTGCACATCGTCTTCCCAGGTTTCGACGACGCGCGTGGCGCCGTGATCGAGGAAGACGGCAGCGGCCTTCATCGCCATGTCCCGATAGGCTTCCTTGTTGGCCTTTGGCACGGCGAGCACATAGCCGTCGATATGGCCCGGCTTTCCGCCCGGGCCTTCGTCTACCATGACGGAAAAGGCGCCATAGACCATGCGCATGCCGTCGAAAGGCATATCGCCCATCTTCTCGAAACGCGGATCGGCCGTCACATTCCTGTGGCAGGCGATGCGGTCTTCCTTCGATTCGAATTCAAACCAGGAAAACAGCACCGTTTCGTCCGGCTTCAGGTTCACGGCGCGTTTGAAATCCGTCACCTTGCCATCCGGCACATCGTCGCCCCAGCCTTCGACCAGGCGCAGGACACCGAAATCCGCGAAGAGCGGCCAGCCAGCCGCTGCATATTTGCGATAAAGCTCCTTGTCCGCGGTTGGCACCGCCAGAAGAAAGCCTTCCACATAAGCCATTGCACATCTCCCTGAGTTCGATCTAAAGAGTTGATATCAAACTATATAGATCAAGTCAAAGCGCCGGTGCCGAACCGAAAAGTTTCAGGATGGGAAGGGAGGTCAGTCTTCGACCGTAATCGACGGGGCCTTGCGCCCGCCGCCGCCTAGGGCACGGTCGAGATGTTCGCCGACACGCCGGGCAATCTCGATGAAGGGGCGTGCCTCTTCGCTTTCCGGTGCCGTGGCGACGACAGGTTCGCCGTTGTCCGACTTCTCGCGGATCGACATGTGCAGCGGCACCTCGCCGAGGAAGTCGCAGCCTAGTTTCTCCGCCATGCGGCGCGCACCGCCCTGACCGAAGATGTAGGACTTCTCGCCCGAGCCGGGGCTTACGAAATAGGCCATGTTCTCGACGATGCCGAAAACCGGGATATGCGTCTTCTCGAACATGGCGAAACCCTTGCGCGCGTCGATCAGCGCGATTTCCTGCGGTGTCGAAACGACGACTGCGCCGGTGAGCGGCACGCGCTGCGCCATGGTGAGCTGCGCATCGC
>JAJLKS010000063.1:0-2288 GCA_033838765.1 Alphaproteobacteria bacterium | reverse complement strand
CCCGTCCCATCGCCACGTGCGACGCGGTGCCATTGCTGCCGCTCATCCGTCCTCTCCAGCGTAACCGCCTCGCAGCCGTTCAGAACGGCAACGACGGCACCTGCATTCGCCGGTTCCGCGCGAAGATAGACATCGCCTGTTACGAAATGCTGCCCCTCCACCGATGGTGCGCTCTCCGTCACGGAAGGTTCTCCAGCGGGAGAAGCGGCCAGAGGTTTCTCAAGCAGCGCTTTCGCCCCGGCATAAAGCGAAGCACTCACAGGTGACGATGCCGGAGACGGGACGGGCTGCGCGGGCGCTTCGGCGCGTTCGACATAGGCGGGTACCGGGCTCAACGGCGCGCGCGCGGCCACGACAGGTTGAGAGATCGCTGGCCGGGGCGCAGCCGCTTCGATGGCGGGCGCCGGCGCGTCTTCGGAAAAATCGATCAGAAACAATCCGAGCAGCAACACGCCAAGCAACGCACCTGCCGAGACATAGCCGCCCGCCTCGGCGACACTGTCCACACAGGTTCAGGTTCGGAATAATCGGCGCTGTCGATATGGCGATGCACTTCCTCGCCCAGCGCCGACAATGGGCCGTCGAGATCGACCGCCAGGTGCCGCGCATAGGCGCGCGTGAAACCGACCGTCTGAGGCAGGGCCGGAAGACGCTCGAACTCGCCCGCCTCGATCGCAGTCAGATAGACGGGGCGCACGCGAATGGCATCGGCAATCTCGGCCAGAGACAGGCCTGCCGACTGACGAGCCTCTCTGAGCTTCCGCCCGATTTCCTCTCTGTGTCCCATCGATCCAGCACCTCGCGACCGGCATTTCGCGGGGAGGCTAGCCCAACATGGTTACCAATCTCGTACCAGCCTTTTGCCATTCCCCATGCTGAAGGCGGCACTTGCGCCATTATGGCCCTTTGGAGGCTCAGCCCGTCCCGGAGACCGCGGCATTTGGCGCTTTTGACAAGTCCTTGCCAAAGGTTAACCTAGGCTCCATGCGATACGAGAATGCACCCATTTTCCTGACACCGGGTACGCTGCTCGCGGGATTCTAGCCCCGGGCTGGCGGCGCATATCTGCGCGCAACGTCCGGGGATCGCCTCATCCACATTCCTGACATTCCGCCGGCGGGCCTTTTGTGCTGCGCCGCAACGAGGTATTCCGCAATGTCCATGCGCGACACCGGCGCCCTGCGCCTGCATTCCGTAACCCCTGGCCGAACGGCAGAATCCCGTCCGCTCATCGGCCTTCACGACTATGGGCGGCTCGAAACCGCCATCTTCGACCATCTCGACATATTGAGCCCCATGCGTCAGCGCGTGGCGGCCCTGCTCGCCTCTGCCCGCGTGGTGCCATCGCGTGAAGTCCCGGGCGATATCGTCACCCTCGGCAGCGTCGTTCGCTACCGTGTGGATGGCGACCGGCTCCAGCGCCGTATCCTCGTGCTCGGCAACGAGCATGCGCCGAACGGGCAATATGTGAATGCGCTGACGCCGGTCGGCCTCGCCCTGATTGGCCGCCGCGCGGGTGAAACCGTCACGGCGGCGCGCCTCGATGATGGCACGCTCACCATCGTCATCGAAGGCCTGGATCACCAGCCGGAAGCGGAGCTTCGCGCAAAAAGCGGCCCGGACAACGGCGATGGACCGGAGGCTGCGTGATGGAACTGATCAGCAAGACGCAGGAAGCGCAGGAAAAACTGCCCCCCATCATTGTGGCGGAAGAGCAGTTCGACGATCTCTCCGACATGTCGGAGCGGCTCGCGGATGTATTGCCCGAGGTGTCGTCCTTCCTCGAGCGTGAACTCTCTCGCGCGAAGCTGATGCCGCTGGCCCGCATCCCCCGCGAGGTGGTGACGGTCGGCGCAACGGTCGAATTCGTCTTCGGCATGAAGGGCCAGCCGGAAAGGCTGAAACTCGTCATGCCGTCGCGCGACATCGCCGAAGGCTGCATATCGCTTGCCTCCCCGGTCGGCGTCGCCCTGCTCGGCATGCGCGAAGGCGAAACGATCAGCTGGAGCACACGCTACGGCGACATCCGCTGGCTGAAGGTCGTGAAGGTCCACGGCCGGGATTGAACCTCAGGCGGCGGTGGGAGCGCCTCACCGCCGCCTGGCCCCCCCCCCGTTCCGTCGCGCATTTTCCGTGGTTGCCGACAATTCGCTCCGCTATGGTCGTGTGAGATATTTCAATAGAGATTCCAGCGGAAATGCCAGTCCACAAAACGTCGATAGACGGCTGTCTTGTCATTCGCTGGAATCGCATCGAGGACGACAGAGGTTTTTTCAAGCACAGCTATC
>JAJLKS010000062.1:0-2809 GCA_033838765.1 Alphaproteobacteria bacterium | reverse complement strand
AAAGACGTGGATGGCCCGGACAAGCCGGGCCATGACGATAAATTGGGTAACGGTTCACCCAAACCAAAGGCAAGTGCGATGGCTGAGAAGAAGTGGGTCTATTCCTTCGGTGACGGGAAGGCGGAAGGCGCGGCGTCGATGCGCGACCTCCTGGGCGGCAAGGGCGCGAACCTCGCCGAGATGTCGAATATCGGCCTCCCCGTGCCGCCGGGCTTCACCATCACCACCGAAGTCTGCACCGCCTTCTACGACAATGATCGGAACTATCCGGCGGGCCTGCGCGAGCAGGTGGAATCGGCGCTTGCCGCCATCGGCAAGGCGGTCGGCATGACCTTCGGCGATCCGGCGAATCCGCTTCTCGTTTCAGTGCGCTCCGGCGCCCGCGCCTCCATGCCCGGCATGATGGATACGGTGCTCAATCTCGGCCTCAACGATGAGACGGCGGCAGGCCTTGCGAAGCGCGCCGGCGACGAACGCTTCGCCTTCGACAGCTACCGCCGTTTCATCTCGATGTATTCCGACGTGGTGCTTGGCGTCGATCATCACAATTTCGAGGAAATCCTCGAATACTACAAGGAAGAGCAGGAATATAGTCTCGATACGGAGCTTTCCGCATCCGACTGGCAGGACGTGATCGCGCGTTACAAGGCGCGCGTCGAGGAAGAGCTCGGCAAGCCCTTCCCGCAGGATGTGAACGAGCAGGTCTGGGGCGCGATCGGCGCTGTTTTCGGCTCATGGCGGAACCGCCGCGCGGAAACCTATCGCCGCCTCCACAACATCCCCGAGAGCTGGGGCACCGCCGTCAATGTGCAGGCGATGGTCTTCGGCAATATGGGCAATACGAGCGCGACGGGCGTCGCCTTCACGCGCAACCCCTCCACCGGCGAGCGCGCCTATTACGGCGAATTCCTTGTGAATGCGCAGGGCGAGGACGTCGTGGCCGGCATCCGTACGCCGCAAAGCCTGACGAAGAAGGCGCGCATCGAGGGGAACGACAAGCTGCCATCGATGGAAGAGGCGATGCCGGAAGCCTTCGCCGAACTTGCCGCCAATTTCGACCGGCTTGAGCGGCACTACCGCGACATGCAGGATGTCGAATTCACCGTGCAGGAAGGCAAGCTCTGGATGCTCCAGACGCGCGCCGGCAAGCGCACGGCAAAGGCCGCGCTGAAGATCGCGGTTGAAATGGTCGCCGAAGGCCTGATCGACGAGCAGACGGCGATTTCGCGCGTCGATCCCGCCTCGCTGGATCAGTTGCTGCACCCGACGCTCGACCCGGACGCCCCGCGCGATGTTCTCGCGACAGGCCTTCCCGCTTCGCCCGGTGCGGCATCGGGCGAAGTGGTCTTCAATTCGGATGAAGCGGCGGCGCTCCGCCAGTCGGGCCGCAATGTCATTCTGGTTCGCGTCGAAACGAGCCCGGAAGATATCAACGGCATGCATTCCGCCGTTGCGATCCTCACCTCGCGCGGCGGCATGACGAGCCATGCGGCGGTTGTGGCGCGGGGCATGGGCCGGCCTTGTGTGTCGGGCGCAGGCTCGATCCGCATCGACTACAAGTCGGAAAGCTTCACCGCCTCAGGCGTTACCGTGAAGAAGGGCGACGTCATCACGGTGGATGGCTCGACGGGACAGGTGCTGAAGGGCGAAATCCCGACGCTCCAGCCCGAACTCTCCGGCGACTTTGCGACGCTCATGGCCTGGGCCGACAAGCACCGGCGCATGGAAGTGCGCACCAATGCGGAAACGCCGCATGATGCCGAGACGGCGCGCAAGTTCGGCGCCGAGGGCATCGGCCTTTGCCGCACCGAGCACATGTTCTTCGAGGAAGACCGCATCGTTGCCGTGCGCCAGATGATCCTTGCCGACGACGCAAAGGGCCGCCGCGCCGCGCTCGACAAGATCCTGCCGATGCAGCGCGACGACTTCCGCCAGCTCTTCGAGATCATGCACGGGCTTCCCGTCACGATCCGTCTGCTCGATCCGCCGCTTCACGAGTTCCTGCCGAAGGGTGAGGCCGAGATTGCCGAGTTCGCGAAGGAGACGGGTGCCGATGCCGAAAAGCTCGCTCGCCGTCTCGCCGATCTTGCGGAAACGAACCCGATGCTCGGCCATCGCGGCTGCCGACTCGGCATTTCCTATCCGGAAATCTACGAGATGCAGGCGCGTGCCATATTCGAGGGCGCGCTGCTCGCCGCCGAAAAGGCGGGCGCCGCCGTTATTCCGGAAATCATGATCCCGCTGGTCGGCATGAAGACCGAGCTCGATTTCCTGAAAGAACGGATTGTCGCCGTTGCGGCGGAGGTCGAAAAGGAAAAGGGCAAGAAGCTCGACTATATCATCGGCACCATGATCGAGCTGCCGCGGGCCGCGCTGATGGCGCGTGAGATTGCGCAGTCGGCCGAGTTCTTTTCATTCGGCACAAACGATCTTACCCAGACGACCTATGGCATCAGCCGCGACGATGCCGCCCATTTCATGAACGATTATATGGGCAAGAAAATCCTCTCGCAGGACCCCTTCGTCTCGCTCGACCGGGACGGCGTGGGCGAGCTTGTGCGCATCGCCGCCGAGCGGGGCAGGGTCACCCGGCCCGATATCAAGCTCGGCATCTGCGGTGAACATGGCGGCGACCCCGCCTCCATCGCCTTCTGCGAGGAAGTGGGCCTGACCTATGTCTCCTGCTCGCCCTACCGGGTGCCTATCGCGCGGCTGGCGGCGGCGCAATCTGCGCTTGCAGGCGGTGGAAATCCGGTTTCCGGCGGCGCCACGGCCTGAGATGCCTCTTATTGGTCCGGATACGGATTGT
>JAJLKS010000061.1:0-3025 GCA_033838765.1 Alphaproteobacteria bacterium | reverse complement strand
GCGTGGGCGTGGCGGCCGGCATCGCGTAAAGCTCCATCGCCGGAAATTCGATTTCGGCGAGAGAGGGCGTTGCCGTTTGCGGGCGGGCCTCCGTTTCGCCGACCCAGCCCGTCTGCAAGCCGCCCAGCGCAAAGGGCTTCTTGTAGGAGGACGAGCCGATCTGGCGGATGCCGGCAATGGCGCGGATGGGCGAAACTTCCGAGACGATGCGGTCGATCATGCGTTCCGTCTCGACGGGGACGAGATAGCCGCCATCGGGATCGGGCTGCGTCGAGAGGGCTTTCGCTTCCAGCCCGCGCAACTCATGCGCCTCGCCCTTCCTCACATAACGCTCGAAGGCGCGCTTGTGCTCGCGGCCCGCAAGGCCCGTTTCGGCATGGCCGGACAGTTCCGGGCGGCGGGCGGCGAGCGTCAGCTCGTCGAGCTTCTTCTTCTGCTGGTCGAGCGCCTTGTTGATGCGCTCCACCTTTTCCTCGGCGATCACATCCGCCGTGAGTTTCCGCTCCAGCTCGCCGAGGCGTTCGTCATTGGCGGATTTGAAATCCTCGAAGGCGGAGAGGAACTCGTCCATCGCCTCGCGCACTTCGAGGGTGCTTGCGCTCTTCGTTTCCGGCGCGCGCGTGTCTTCCTTCAGCGTGGCGCCGATGCGCGGCACGCCGTCATTCCAGTTCGACATGATTGTCTCCGTTGTGTTTCAGGTTCAGTGAGTGAAAAGGCGCGCAGCCGCACGGAATGCGCGGGCGAGCGCCTGATCGCCGGTGGCCGCATCCCGCGGCGCCAGCGCCTTGAAGCCGCGATCCACGATGGTGCGGGCTTCCATCCGGCTGAACCCTGCATCCCGCATGAGCCAGCGTTCGAATTCGCGAGTCGTCGGCCTTGCGCCCCGCTTCACCGCGCTCACGCGAGCGGCGGGGAGCATGGGGAAGGTGACGACGGAAATTTCCCAGAGGTCCACCTCGATGAGGCGGCGCGTGCCGCTTGCGCGGTCACTCTCGGCCTTCACCACGTGATAGCCGATGGAGAGGCCGTCGACGGCGCCGGCGCGCATCAAGGCGAGCACTTCGCGGGCGCGGGCGACATCCGACAGGAGCTGGCCGCGCACGAAGAGGCCGCGCGCATACTCGCGGATTTCCTCCCAGGTGCCGATGACCTCGTTCGGGTCGTGCTGATAGAGAAGCTTCACGCCGCGCGCGCCTCGCTTCAGCAGGGACTTGCGGAAGGCGCCGGGCATGACCACGTCGCGGCCGAGATCCTCCGCGCCGAAGAGCGAGGCATAGCCTTCGAAACTGCCATCGGGCTTCACGGCCTTGGCCTCGAACCGCGCGGCCTTCCGCTCGCCTGCCCTCATATTCACGGCTTCGCTCACTTGTTCCTCCGTATGGGGATGTTTCGGGCAACAAAAAAGGCGCCCGGGGGCGCCTTGCTCATTTCTCAGTGTCATCCCGGCGAAAGCCGGGACCCATTGGCTCCCTCAGCAAAAGTGAGCGGAGCCAGAAGGTGCTGCAATGTGATGCCCGCTTCCCTTGCTGCGGCAAGCGGACCTGCGAGCGGGTCCCGGCTTTCGCCGGGATGACAGTTCTATTTTAATTGGGCACTGGGGCCACTACAGCCCCAGCCTCTCCTCGATCCGGGCGAGCGAGGCTGAATTCCGATGTTGGCTACGCATAAAGAAACATTGCGAGGAGCAGAATGGCTGCGCCCCCAACCCCCACGAGGAAGTAGCGATTGCGCATTTTTCTACGCTTCTCGATAGCGGAGTCGGGAAGCCATTTCAGCTCGCCGTATCCGAAGGTGCGGCGCGCATCCAGAATGAACTCATAAGTCATCTCAAGGTCGTCCGGCGCATATTCCTCTACCCGCAATTCGAGAATTCGTTCGCCGTCGAGGATCAGGAGGCTGCCCTCATGCTCGCTTCTGTAGAGACCGGCATGGGCGATATCCCGGAAATATTTCTCTTTCGAGAAGGGTGGCGCCCAGATGACCAGCCGATCCCTGTAGAGCCTGACATGCGTGAAGAACGCATACATGCTTGCGAATGCAAACAGGACAGTGAGGGACAACACGCCAGCGAACATCGCCAGGTTCTTTCCGCTCGCATCTCCATCCGCGAGGAGCAATAGCAGGCGCACTGCCCCGGCACCAGCAAGCCCCGTCATCGCAAGGAGCAATACCCCCCTCATCCAAGCGTGACGCCTTTGCCACACAATCCGGACCGGCTTCTCTTCCCTTCGTGTGCGGCTTCGCGTGTCCATGTCTCGCTCTTCTATTCCAGATACTCAATCGTCAGCGTCTGCGTTCGCCCGTTCCAGTAGCGCAGCCATACCTTGGCGATGACGTCTTCTTCGGCTACGCAACCTATGAGGTCCATCCGGCTATCGTTGGAGTTGGGGCGATTGTCGCCCAGGACGAAGAGGCAGTTTTCCGCCACTTCGTAAACTCCTGTCGATTCAAGAAGCGACCTGCCGCTATCGCTGATTACGGCATAGCTCTTTCCGCCGGGCAGCGTCTCGATATATTGCGGGTAGCTTCCCATTGGCAGGCCGTGGACGATCGGAAACGGCTCGATCTCCACGCGCTCGACCGGCTCGCCGTTCAGATAGAGCACGCCGTCCACGATCTGCACCTTGTCACCCGGCAGGCCGGCGACGCGCTTTATGAAGGGCACGCCTCCCATTGCCGTGAAGATTATGAGATCGCCACGCTGCGGCGCCGCGAAGTCATAGGCGCGCCGTGAGGCGAGTATCCGGTCGCCTTGATTGATGGTCGGCGACATAGAGCTTGCCGACATGTTGTAAGGCTCAAGCACCGTATAGCGGGCGAGAAGAAGCATCGCCGGAACGAACGACAGGGCAAGAAAGCCCGGCCAGCGCGCATACCAGCGCAGCGGCTCATCCGGCTCACGGCGCCACGCGATCACCATACCGTGGACGATGCCCGTGAGGCCGATCAGCGCGAGTACCAATTCGCGTGTCTCTTCGGTCGCGTCAGGAACGGCGTGGAAGAAGCCCAGGATGACCGCCGGGAT
>JAJLKS010000060.1:0-2587 GCA_033838765.1 Alphaproteobacteria bacterium | reverse complement strand
GACAAAATACGACTACGACCTTTTCGTCATAGGCGCAGGCTCGGGCGGCGTGCGCGCGGCACGCATCGCGGCGAATTACGGCGCGCGCGTTGCCGTTGCCGAGGAATATCGCGTTGGCGGAACCTGCGTCATTCGCGGCTGCGTTCCGAAGAAGCTCTTCGTCTATGCCAGCCACTTCGCCGACGAGTTCGAGGAAGCGGCGGGCTTCGGCTGGACGGTCGGAGACGCGCGCTTCGACTGGAAGAGGCTCATTGCCAACAAGGACAAGGAAATCGACCGCCTGAACGGCATCTATATCCGCAACCTTCAGAATGCCGGCGTGGAGATCATCGAAAGCCGCGCGACGGTGATCGATGCGCACAAGGTTCGGCTTGAAGCCACAGGCAAGGAAGTCACTGCAGGGCGTATCCTGATCGCCGTCGGCGCGACGCCTTTTGTGCCCGACCTGCCGGGCATCGAACACGCGATCACATCGAACGAAGCCTTCCATCTCGAAGAACTGCCCAAGCGTGTGGTGGTCGTGGGCGGCGGCTATATCGCGGTCGAATTTGCCGGCATCTTCAACGGGCTTGGCGCCGAAACCTTGCAGCTCTATCGCGGCCCGCTTTTCATGCGCGGCTTCGACGACGATCTGAGGACGCTTCTTGCGGAAGAGATGGTGAAAAAAGGCGTGGATCTCCGGATGGATGCGGATATCAGATCGATCGAGAAGAAGGGCGGAGAGCTTCATCTGACGCTGACGAATGGCGACATCGTGAAAACCGATGCCGTGATGTATGCGACGGGCCGCGTGCCGAATACGAAGGGGCTCGGCCTTGAGGCCGCGGGCGTGAAGCTCGGCAAGTCGGGCGAAGTGATCGTCGATGAATTTTCGCAGACATCGGTTCCGGGCATCTATGCCGTGGGCGATGTGACCGACCGCGCGAACCTCACCCCCGTGGCGATCCGCGAAGGCCATGCCTTTGCAGATACGGTCTATGGCGGCAGGGAGGTGAAGGTCGATCATTCGATCATTCCGACCGCAGTCTTCTCCCAGCCGGAACTCGGGACGGTGGGTCTGACCGAAGCACTCGCCCGCGCGCGCTGCCCGGAAGTCGATATCTACAAGACCACCTTCCGCGCCATGAAGAACACGCTGTCGGGCTCGCAGGAACGGACCTTCATGAAGCTCGTGGTGGACGCAAAGACCGACAAGGTCCTTGGCGTCCATCTAATGGGGCCGGGGTCGGGCGAGCTCATCCAGGCGGTCGGCATAGCGGTGACGATGGGCGCCACAAAGGCCCAGTTCGATGCCACCATCGCCGTCCACCCCACGGCTGCGGAGGAACTGGTGACGCTGCGCGAGAAATGGCAGCCGCCCGCCGCCAGGGCAGCCGATTAACCGCGATTCCCGCGAATTTGAGCCGGATCAAGGGCTTAGGCTTCCCTTTAGAGCCCTTGTGGACTATATATCCGCCTTCCATATGAAGGATGTGGGGCAGCCGCCGGACCGGGCGGGGCCCGCAGCCTTTCTTGCGTTTCGGAGAGAAGACGATGGCGGAGACTTGGAAACCGGAGAGCTGGCGCGCAAAGCCTGCCAAGCATCTCCCGGCCTACCCGGATGAAGCGGCGCTTGCCGCTGTAGAAGCGCGCCTGCGCTCCTATCCGCCGCTCGTGTTTGCAGGTGAGGCCCGTAAGCTGAAGGCAGATCTCGCAGAGGTCTGCGAGGGCCGTGCTTTCCTGCTGCAGGGCGGCGACTGCGCCGAGAGCTTCGCCGAATTTTCCGCCGACAATATCCGCGACACATTCCGCGTGCTGCTGCAGATGGCGGTGGTGCTGACCTTTGCGGCGGCCTCGCCGGTGGTGAAGGTCGGCCGGATTGCCGGCCAGTTAGCAAAGCCGCGTTCCTCGCCCACCGAGACGATCGGCGAGGTGACGCTGCCCTCCTATCTCGGCGACAACATCAACGGCATCGAGTTCGACGAGGCGGCCCGCGTGCCGGACCCCGAGCGCCTGCTGCGCGCCTATTCGCAATCGGCCTCGACGCTGAACCTCATCCGCGCCTTTGCAAGCGGCGGCTATGCAGACCTCGATTTCGTGCACCGCTGGAATCTCGGCTTCGTTGCCGACAGTGCCGAAGGCGCGCGCTATGAGGAGCTTGCGAACCGCATCACCGAGGCGCTCGATTTCATGCGCGCCTGCGGCATCGACGGCGAGACGCAGCCGCAGCTTCACACCACGGATTTCTACACGAGCCATGAGGCGCTGTTGCTCGGCTATGAGCAGGCGATGACGCGCGTCGATTCCACCACGGGCGAGTGGTACGACACCTCGGCCCATATGCTCTGGATCGGCGACCGCACCCGCCAGCCCGATCACGGCCATGTCGAATATATGCGCGGCATCAAGAACCCGATCGGCATGAAGTGCGGCCCCTCGCTCGACCCGGAAGAACTGCTGCGCCTGACGGACATCCTCAATCCGACGAACGAGGCAGGGCGTCTCACGCTCATCTGCCGCTTCGGCGCCGAGAATGTCGAGAAGCACCTGCCGCAGCTCATCCGCGCCATTGAGCGCGAGGGCAAGAAGGTGGTGTGGTCCTGCGATC
>JAJLKS010000059.1:0-3158 GCA_033838765.1 Alphaproteobacteria bacterium | reverse complement strand
TCCTGCGTCCGTGTCAGGGCATGGCGCAATTCCTGTGCCTGCAGCAGCACGTCGCGCAGCAGGGGCGCGCGTTCGATCTCCTCCGCCGTTCTGGGTTCGAGATAAAGCGCCGTCACGTCTTCTGCCCGGTGAACGATATAGGCAAGTTCACCGTCTGGGCCCGTCACCGGCGAATTGACGCAGGTCCAGTATCGCTCCTCGAATTTTCCGTCCGGCCGGCGCACCGGGTAGCGCTGCACGGCCATGGAATCCGGCGCCTTCAGCGTTTCCACGCGGCGGAAAGACTCCTGAAGGTTTTTGACGCCATCGGCCTGCTTGTCGTCAGGATCGTCCGGAAACATCTCGAAAACGCGCTTGCCGACAAGCTGATCGCGCGATGAAAGGGTGGAAGCCGCATAGGCGTCGCTTACCGCAACGATCTCATAGGTGTAGGGGCGCACGACAAGAAATTTCGTCGGTGCGCTCTCGAAGAGTCGCTGGAAATGTTCGATGGCAATGCCGTCGGCCGCGCGCAGCGCCGAGTTTTCCTTTCGGAGTTCTTCTCTTTCCCTTTCGATCCGCACGTATTCGGTCAGGTCGCGCACCGAGGCAAGCACCGCCTCGCGTCCATTGAAGATCACACTTCGCCAGTGAACGGCGGCATTGAGCAATTTTCCGCTTCCGGTGACGATCGGCCAGGTGCCGGCATCCACGGCGATGTCCTTGAAATTGGCAGCAGCCTCCGCAATCGCCTTCTGAAATTCAGCCGGGCGCAGGTCGACAATGGTTTTGGAAAAAAGCAGATTGCGCGAATAGCCAAGCCATTCGAGAGCGACATCATTCGCCCAGACGAATTTCAGAGTCTCGCGGTCAAAGGCCCAAAGCGGCTGAGGCAATGCCTCCAGCGCTTCCAGCGCCAGTCCTTCGAGACGTATTGGCTTTAATGTCATTCGATATACCCCGGGACCGGATTCTATCGGGCATTGAGTTCCGATCCAATCTGGATATATCGCCGCGGTTTCCGGGCGGTTTGCTGCGCAAACCAAGGCACACTGACCGTTTCAGCATGTTGCGCTCACCCTCCGCCGCAGGCGCGGCCAGACACGGAGCCATTATCGTCTGGCAAAAATGAAGGAAGCCTGAGCGCGGCGTCAGACCGGCAGCATAAGTTTGTCGCCTTGGCGACCAACGCATGTATGGCCGTGACTGCCTCTACTCGAAATCCCCCGAGTGAATCTGGTCGAGGTCGGAGAACCTGGTCACATCCGCCTGGAACTGCAGCTTCACTGTGCCCGTCGGGCCGTGACGCTGCTTGCCGATGATGCATTCGGCAAGGCCATGTACGCGCTCCATGTCCTGCTGCCATTGAAGATGTTCCGGCGTGCCTTCGGTCGGCTCGCGGCGCGAGACGTAATATTCCTCGCGGAACACGAACATGACCACGTCGGCGTCCTGCTCGATCGAGCCGGATTCGCGCAGGTCCGACAGTTGCGGCCGCTTGTCGTCGCGGGCTTCCACCTGGCGCGAAAGCTGTGACAAAGCCATGATCGGCACATTGAGTTCCTTGGCGAGCGCCTTGAGGCCCGTTGTGATCTGCGTCACTTCCTGCACGCGGTTGTCGCCGCTCTTGCCTGAGCCTGCCAGCAACTGCAGGTAGTCGATCACAAGGAGACCGAGGCCGCGCTGCCGCTTCAGCCGCCTTGCCCGCGCCGCCAGTGTGCCGATGGTGAGGCCGCCCGTATCGTCGATATAGAGCGGAATGCTTTGCAGCTCGAGCGATGCGTCGACCAGCTGGTGAAATTCGTCTTCGTGAATATTGCCGCGGCGAATGCGCTCCGACGGCACGCCCGATTGTTCGGCCAGAAGTCGCGTCGCCAGCTGTTCCGCCGACATTTCGAGCGAGAAGAAGCCGACGATCGCGCCATCCTTCACCTCGACTGTCCCGTCCGCGTGATGTTCGGCCTTATAGGCTTTCGCCGCCGAGAAGGCGATGTTCGTCGCCAGCGCCGTCTTGCCCATCGACGGGCGGCCCGCAAGGATAATGAGGTCGGAAGGCTGCAACCCGCCCAGCCGGTGGTCGAGATCGCGTAGCCCCGTCGAGATGCCGGATAGCCCGCCATCGCGCTTGTAGGCTTCCGCCGCCATGTCGATGGCGATTTTCAGCGACTCGTGAAAGCTCTGGAAGCCGCCTTCATATTTGCCGCTCTCCGCCAGCTGATAGAGCGCCTGTTCCGCATCGAGGATCTGCTGCCCCGGCGTGTCGTCCACCGGCGCGTCATAGGCGCGATTGTG
The DNA here is from genome assembly GCA_033838765.1 of Alphaproteobacteria bacterium. Lineage (GTDB taxonomy): Bacteria > Pseudomonadota > Alphaproteobacteria > Parvibaculales > Parvibaculaceae > Parvibaculum. The sequence continues at coordinate 887 of JAJLKS010000059.1, read as the reverse complement.
AATGTCGGTGCTGACATTGATGAGTTCGCGCCGCACGGCAAGATTGTAAATCGTGCGCCCGTATTCTTCCGTGTTGATGATCGTCGTTGCCGCGCCCGCGAGCCGGGCGAGATAGGCCGGCCCGCCGATTTCCGCCAGCGCCGCATCGCGCTCGAAAAAATTCTTGAGCGTCACCGGCGAGGCAAGGTGTCCCTGCGTGATGAGCTTCGCCGCCGCCTCGTAAATTCGTCCGTGTACGGCATCGAAGAAATGCTGCGGTTCGAGAAAACTCGCCACCCGGTCATAGGATTCATTGTTGACGAGGATGGCGCCGAGCAGGGCCTGTTCCGCATCGATATTGTGCGGCGGCACCCGGTACTGCGTTGCGGCTTCGTCGTCTGTCGAATAGGCGTGTTGTGCGTTTTCCATGGCATTGTTTCTAGCCGATGCGGCAAGCGATTGAGTCCGGGAATTCCGGGCTTCCCGGCCTCGCCCACAGATTTCTTGTTCAGGGCCTGTGAACAAATCGGCAAAAATCGGTCAACCCATTGAATTGACGTGCCTTTCCGGCGAAAGAACCTGTGGATGACTGTGAGTTTACCGCGAGTCGCGCCGGACTGGCAGGCGAGGAGAGGGCGGCCCGTCCGTGGCGGCCATTTTATCCCCGGGTCCGTGGCCCTATGCTTCACTCTCCGGAATCATCTCGGGGGGAGGAACCCAAATGAACCCGTCATCCGATATCGTCACGCTTGTCGGCCGCGTCCTGCTTGCGGCCCTTTTCATTCTTGCAGGTTTCAACAAGGCGATGGGTGCGGAAGGCACCATCGGCTTCATCGAGTCGAAGGGTCTGCCGCTGCCGCAGATCGTCTATGTGCTGACCGTGCTGCTCGAGCTGGGCGGCGGCATCC
>JAJLKS010000058.1:0-2545 GCA_033838765.1 Alphaproteobacteria bacterium | reverse complement strand
CAGGATTTCCTTGCCGTCCACTTTCGCGTGCAGGTTTCTGATCTCAAGCATTTTCACTTCTTTCACTTCAAATGTCCTAGCCTACGCTTCCTTCGAGGCTGATCCCGACGAGCTTCTGCGCCTCGACGGCAAATTCCATCGGCAGCTGCTGCAGCACGTCGCGGCAGAAGCCGTTAACGATCAAGGCCACCGCCTCTTCCTCGCCGATTCCGCGCTGCATGCAATAGAATAGCTGGTCTTCACTGATCTTCGAGGTCGTCGCCTCATGCTCCAGAATGGCGCTCGGGTTCTTCGTCTCGATATAGGGAACCGTGTGCGCCGAGCATTTGTCGCCGATCAGCAGGCTGTCGCATTGCGTGAAATTGCGTACATTTTCCGCCTTGCGGTGAACGCTGACGAGGCCGCGATAGGTGTTGGACGACTTGCCGGCCGAAATGCCCTTCGAAATGATCCGGCTCGTCGTGTTGCGGCCGAGATGGATCATCTTGGTGCCGCTATCGACCTGCTGGCGACCGTTCGAGATTGCGATCGAGTAGAATTCGCCGCGCGAATTGTCGCCGCGCAGGATGCAGCTCGGATATTTCCAGGTGATGGCGGAGCCCGTCTCGACCTGCGTCCAGGAAATCTTCGAGTTCGTGCCGCGGCAATCACCGCGCTTCGTCACGAAATTGTAGACGCCGCCCTTGCCGTCCTCGTCGCCGGGATACCAGTTCTGCACCGTCGAGTATTTGATCTCGGCATCGTCGAGAGCCACAAGCTCGACTACCGCGCCATCAAGCTGGTTCTCGTCGCGCTGCGGCGCTGTGCAGCCTTCAAGATAGCTCACATAAGAGCCCTTGTCGGCGATGATGAGCGTGCGCTCGAACTGGCCTGTCTGCTTCTCGTTGATGCGGAAATAGGTCGAGAGCTCCATCGGGCAGCGCACACCTTCGGGGATATAGACGAAGGAGCCTTCCGAGAAGACGGCCGAATTCAGCGTCGCATAGAAGTTGTCCGAGGTCGGAACGACGGTGCCGAGATATTTCCTTACAAGTTCGGGATGCTTCTGCACGGCTTCCGACATGGGGCAGAAGATCACGCCGACTTCGGCGAGCTTTTCCTTGAAGGTGGTAACGACCGAGACGCTGTCGAAGACGGCATCGACGGCGACACCTGCCAGCATCTTCTGTTCGGTCAGTGGAATGCCGAGCTTCTCGTAGGTTTCGAGGAGTTTCGGGTCCACCTGATCGAGACTGTCGAGCTTCGCCTTCTGCTTCGGCGCCGCATAATAATAGGCGTCCTGAAAATCGATCGGCGGATAGGAGACCTTCGCCCAGGTGGGCTCGTCCATGGTCAGCCAGCGGCGGAAGGCCGCGAGCCGCCATTCGAGCAGCCATTCGGGCTCGTTCTTCTTGGCGGAGATGAAACGGACCGTATCCTCCGTCAGACCCAGCGGGGCCTTTTCGGATTCGATGTCGGTCGTGAAGCCGTACTTGTACTTCTCGACTTCACCAACGGTTTCGACGGTTTCCCGCACGGCAGCCATATCAACTCTCCACGGATGCGAACGGCCTTGGCGCGCCCGCATTTACATTGGTCTTCACTTTCGCTCGCGCGCGCTCATAGGCGCGGCACCAGCTTGCAACGAAGCGGTCCACATCGCCCGGCTCGCTCGTCCAGCCGAAGCTGACGCGGATCGCGCCCTTCGAGAGCTCAGGCGGCACGCCCATCGCGTCCAGAACGCGGGGGCTCCCGACCTTGCCGGAGGAGCAGGCAGCGCCCGCGCTCACCGCAATGCCATCGAGATCGAGCGCCATCAGCATTGTTTCGGCGTCGAGGCCCGGTGCTGCGACATAACATGTATTGGCGAGCCGGTCCGCGCCCCTGCCGAAGAAAACGGCTCCCGGCGCATTTGCCGCGATTTCGGCCTCGAGCCGGTCGCGGAGCCGGGCAAGCGCCGCGAAACTGCCGAGCCCGGCAAGCGCCGCGGATGCGGCCGCGCCGAAGCCCGCAATGCCGCTCAAATTCTCGCTGCCCGCGCGGCGGCGCATCTCCTGCCCGCCGCCAACGGCAAGCGCGGAAAACGGCAGGCCCTCGCGGATGACAAGTGCGCCGACGCCCAGCGGCGCGCCGAGCTTGTGGCCGGCGAGCAGCATCATGTCAGCGCCGAGGCTTGCGAAATCGAGCGGCAGCTTGCCTGCTCCCTGCACGGCGTCACAGAGGAGAAGCGCGCCTGCCTCATGCGCGATCCGCGCGGCGTCCGCCACGGGCTCAATCACGCCAGTCTCATTATTTGCCAGCATCAGCGCCACCAGCGCCTTGCCCTCGCCCGCCCCAAGCAAAATCTTCAGCGCGGCGAGATCGGCGCGGCCTTGCGCATCGACCGGCAGCGTCTCGACCGGCAATCCACTCGCCTCCGCGGAGGCGCGGACCGCCTCATGCTCCACCGCGCTGACGATGAGCCGCGTCACGCCCTGCGCCCCCTTTGCCGCATGGAAGGCCATGCGGGCCGCTTCCGTGCCGCCGCTGGGGAAGATCACCTCGGCGGGCTTCGCGCCGGCCAGCC
>JAJLKS010000057.1:0-3823 GCA_033838765.1 Alphaproteobacteria bacterium | reverse complement strand
GCTTCCACCTATTTCTGGATCGACCCGGAGGAAGACCTGATCGCCATTTTCATGACGCAGCTCTACCCCTCCTCCACCGATCCGTTCCGGCCGCAATATCAGCAGCTCGTCTACGGCGCGATCACCGAATAGCCGGAAAGTTCAAGCTGCACCATGCCGCTCTGGATCGCGCTCACCATCGCGGCAGCGTTTCTGCAGAACCTGCGTTCCGCGCTGCAGAAGCGGCTGACGGGGGACATGTCGGCGACGGGCGCGACCTATGTGCGCTTCCTCTATGGCGTCCCGGTCGCCGCGCTCTACTTCGCCATCGTCATGGGCGCGTCCGGCGCTGCGCTGCCGCAGGCGCATGGGGAATTCCTCGCCTATGCAGTGGCGGGTGGGCTCGCGCAGATTTGGGGCACGGTCCTGCTCGTTGCCCTGTTCGCCTATCGCAATTTCGCAGTCGGCACGACCTACTCGAAAACCGAGACGATCCAGACCGCGCTTTTCGGCATCATCGTGCTGGGGGACCATCTAAGCTTCGGCGCCATACTTGCCATTCTTGTCAGCCTTGCAGGCGTGGTCGCCATTTCCATGGCACAGTCGCACCTGACGCTCGGCGCGTTCTGGCGTTCGCTTGGCGACAGACCGACGCTGATGGGGATTGGCTCCGGCGCCTGTTACGGCATTGCCGCCGTCTGCTACCGCGCGGCGTCGCTCTCGCTCGATCATCCGGATTTTCTCGTTTCGGCGGGCTACACGCTTGTTGCCGTGCTGACGATCCAGACTGCCGTGATGACGGCGTGGCTTGCCATGCGCCAACGCAGCGAGTTGCGCATTGCGGTCCGCACATGGCGTGTGAGTTCGCTTGTGGGACTTGCGGGCGCCCTCGCATCGATCGGCTGGTTTACGGCCATGACCATTCAGAACGCGGCCTATGTGCGCGCGCTCGGTCAGATCGAGCTGGTCTTTGCCTTCATTTCGTCGCGGCTGTTCTTCAAGGAACGGACGAACGCCCTCGAACTGGCGGGCATTGCCCTCGTCACCGGAGGCATCGTCATGCTGGTCATGTGGCGCTAGCTCCGCTACCCCGGGGCGCGGCAGAACGCCTGCCCCGGGGGCTGGCGGATCGTGGAATAACGGGCTGCCGCGGCGTGGGGGGGCAAGGGGTCGCCGGCAACTCTTCCGCGTCCGCCGCGCGGACATGCTCGGGTGGCATGCCGGCGGAGAGGGTGCCTTGTGTTTGCCGTCGGACAGGGCGGTTTCGCCAAGCCCAAAAGCACAAATCACGCGGCATTCTTCAGTCTGGAACAACTATCGGACTGTGCCCGGACGGGGTCTGGGGGGCATAGGCTCCGGACAACTCCCGATAAAATTACACTAGATCAGCCGGAGCCGCAGTCAAAGAAGATTCGTCCGTGGACGCACGATTCTACCATCGCCTACGAAGCGATGTGCCAGCGCGATACAGATGCACATGATTTGGGCAGCAGTACTGCCTCAGTTAATGAGGGACATCACCCGCAACCGTTGTACGGTGCATGACACGAAGATGACCGTCATAGCCGCCATCGGCAAAATGGAGAGTGCACCTGTTATCCCACATGGTCAGCATGTTCTCGCGCCATTTGTGGCGGTATACGAACTGTTCCTGCGTCATGTGAGAATAGAGAAAGCCGAGAATGGCGGCGGATTCCGCGTGGGTCATGCCTTCAATGCCAACCGTATAGACGGGGCTCACGAAAAGCGCCTTTCGGCCGGTGACCGGGTGCGTACGCACCAGCGGATGCGGCCAGGTTTTCTCCGCGTCCTTACTTACAAGAATCTTCATAGTGCGCTTTTCGGTTTCCTGCGCGAAGACGCCGTTGGTGCCATAGGGCAAGGCAGCGGAGTGAACGGCGGTGAGCCCATCCAGCACCTTCTTCATTTCATCGGAAAGCGCGTTCCAGGCGCGGGTGCAATCGGCATAGAGCGTATCGCCGCCGACTGGCGGCACGACTTTCGAATGAAGCAGCGTTGCGGCGGGCGGTTCTTCCTGAAAGCTCCAGTCGGAATGCCAGCCCGCGCCGAAATTGCGAGCCTTCTCGTCCGGTTCGCGGCGAAGCTCCAGAATATGGGGATGGTCTTCCATCGGCGCGATGAAGGGATCGTGGCCGAAGGGGCCGATCTGCAGCGTGAAGGCTTCCAGCTGATCGTGGGTCAGCGGCTGGTCGGGAAACCAGACGACGGCGTGGCGCGCCCAGGCGTCTTTCACCTCGGCGAGCGTTTCCGGCGGCAAGGGCCGCGAAATGTCGAGCCCGGTTATCTCCGCACCGAAGCCGCTCTCATTTGGGCGGACCTGAATCGACGTCTCTCGCACCTGAGCCTGCGACATGGTTCTCCCTCCCCTTCTTGCTCTTCCCTGGGGAGAGAGTGCCATATCTCCGGGCCGGGCAGAACCGGCTTACTGAAGCGGGCCGCCCGCAATCGTGATGCGGTGCATCAGGCGCTTTTCGCCATGATAGTCGTTCACCGCGAAATGCCAGGTGGCGCTGTTGTCCCAGAAGGCGACCGAGCCCGGCTTCCATTCGAAGCGGCAGGTGAATTCGGGCCGCACGGCATGGGCGTAGAGGTAGTCGAGCAGCGGCTTGCTGTCGAAGATGTTCCAGCCTTCGAAATGCGTGGTGAAGGCGGGGTTGACATAGAGCGCCTTCCGCCCGCTCAGCGGATGCGTGATGACGACGGGATGCACCGCCTCGCCGACGAGATTTTCACCCTTGAAGCCGTCTGCCTGATCCGACGACTTGTAGGCACCGGCCGCGCCGAAGACATGGGCATTGGAGTGCACAGCGCGCAGGCTTTCGAGCGTTTTCTTCAAGCCCGGCGAGAGAGCCTCATAGGCCTTGTACATATCGGCGAAAAGCGTGTCGCCGCCGGCATCGGGAAGCTCGCGCGCGACGAGGATCGAACCCATCGCGGGTTCGCGGTCATAGGAATGATCCGTGTGCCAGCCGCCGCCGACATTCACGAGCTGATCCTTCTCCTTGCGCACTTCCGCGATCTCGGGATAGCCGCCATTCGCGGGGAAGAACTTGTTGATGTCGATTTCGCCCCAGCGGCGGGCGAAGGCGATGTGTTCTTCCGGCGTCAGTTTCTGGTCGCGGAAGAAGATCACGCCATAGTCGCGATAGGCGGCGCGGATCGCTTCCATGTCGCTGTTTGTGGGATCGGCAAGGTTCACGCCAAGCACCTCGGCGCCGCAGCCCGGCGTCAGCTTCCTGATAATCGCGGTTTCGAGACCCATGGTTTTCCTCCCGGCGGGTTTTCCTGCGCTTGAGAGTAGGAGTGCCCGAAGTGTAGATTGTTACATAAGTAACAATCCGAGAGATTTCGTGGCCCCCAAACCGCTCCATGACCGCCTTTCCGAAACGCTCGCCCGAAACGGCTGGTTCGCGAGGCGCCCTTCCGCGCTCAAGGCCCGGCTGATCGCTCTGGCGCAGGTCTCGACTGCGGAGGCCGGGCACTGGATCTACGACACGGGCGATGAGGCGGAGGGGCTTTATGGCGTTCTGTCAGGCTCCGTGACCAGCCATGTCGTGCTCGACAATGGCGAGAGCGTTCCTGTCAGCATTTCGGGGCCGGGCTCCATATTCGGATATGCGGCGCAGGTGCTGGGCGGCAGGCGCGTGACGACCGTGATCGCTCGCGAACGCTCCGAGATCATCTTCGTGCCGCAACATGCGATTTCCGCGATGGTGCAGGAGGTGCCCTCGCTCTGGCTTCACTTCGCGGAACTTGCGACGGAACAGCTTGTCTGGGCGGTGCGCGGCTATGCCGAGCTTGTCCGCCTTTCCCCGCGCGCGCA
>JAJLKS010000056.1:0-5939 GCA_033838765.1 Alphaproteobacteria bacterium | reverse complement strand
CGGCCTGATCGCGCTCGGCCTTGTTGTCGTGTTGAGTCTGATCGCAGCCGCGCTGGGCGGCGGCGCGGCTTTGACGGTGCTCGTCGCTGCCGTTGGCCTTGCCGCCTACTTCTATTTCCTCATGCTCCAGATCACCATGCTCTCCGTCGCCTATCGCGAGATCGTCGGCCTGCCGGGCGGGCATGAGGGCGAGGCGACGGTGGCGGAGCCGAGCCCCGGCCTCTGATTGCGCTTTGCCGCACTTTTTTGTAGGGTCCGCCCACAAGGATCGGGAAAGGCGCCGGGAGGCGCCTAAGGGCTTGTTTTGTATGCCCTTTTCGAAGCGGCATCCGGCCGTACTCGCAAACCCCCGCGCATGGCCCCATATAAGGGTCGAGTAAGGCGCGTCGCCTGACAGGGAAGATCCGAATGTCCGTGCAGCCGAAGATCAAGCGTATCACCGTGCCGGAACTCCGCGCCCGCAAGGGGGCAGAGCCCATCGTCTCGCTCACCGCCTATCACGCGCATACCGCGCGCTATGTCGATCCTTATGTCGATTTCCTGCTCGTGGGCGACAGCCTCGGCATGGTCATGTACGGCATGGAGACGACCCTCGGCGTCACCCTCGATATGATGATTGCGCATGGCGCCGCCGTGGTCCGCGGTACAGAGCGCGCCCTTGTCGTGGTCGACATGCCCTTCGGCTCCTATGAGGAAAGCCCGGAAATCGCCTTCCGCAATGCCTGCCGCGTCATCAAGGAGACGGGCTGCACCGCCGTGAAGATGGAAGGCGGCGCACGGCTTGCGCCCACCATCCGCTATCTGGTGGATCGCGGCATCCCCGTCATGGCCCATATCGGCCTCACGCCGCAAAGTGTGCAGGTCATGGGCGGCTTCAAGGCGCAGGGCCGCGAGGAAAGCGAATGGGCCGCCATCGAGGCCGATGCCCGCGCAGTGTCCGAAGCCGGTGCTTTCGCCGTCGTGGTGGAAGGCGTGGCCGAGCCGCTCGCCGCCCGCATCACCCGCCAGATCGACATACCGACCATCGGCATCGGCGCCTCGGCCCATTGCGACGGTCAGATTCTCGTGCTGGAAGACATGCTGGGCCTCTCGCCCAAGCCGCCGAAATTCGTCCGCGAATTTGCCACCCTGGGGGCGCAGATCGCGGGTGCGGCCGAGGCCTATGCCCGCGCCGTGCGCGAGCGCAGCTTCCCCGCCGCCGAACAAACCTACAGCATGAAAAAGGCAAAATAGCTCAATCTCTTGCGGGGCCTTCGGGCCCCGCAGTGCTGTTTGCCATTGGCCCTTGGCCGGGCTATTTTGCGCGGCCTGCAGGGGGCAGGCGCCGGGCGCTTCCTCTTGCGTCCATTGAAGCATTCTCCGCGGAGTATTCTTGTGACCGATCTCTTTCGCGAAGTCGAAGAAGACCTTCGCCGCGAACAATTTTCCAAACTCTGGCAAAAATACGGGATCTATGTGATCGGCGCCGCCGTCTCCATAGTTCTCATCGTCGCCGCCGTGGTCGGCTGGCGCGCCTGGTCCCATTCGAAAGCCGTCGAGGCCTCTGCCGCCTATGAGGCGCTGGTCGTCGAGATGGCCAACATGCCGCCCGCCGAATCCGCGGCGGCCTTTGCCGAATTCGCGGATGGAGCAAGCGGTGGCTATCGCATCATGGCGCGCCTCGCTCAGGCAGACCGCCTGCTCGCGGCGGAAGACCGCGAAGGCGCACTTGCCGCCTATGAGGCAGTCGCAAATGACGGCAATGCGCCGGAAATCGTGCGCGGCATGGCGACGGTAAAGGCAGGCCTCCTCCTCGTCGATACGCTGAGCCTCGACGACATGCGCGCCCGCGTTGCGACGATCAATCGCGAAGCCTCGCCCTGGCGCTCGAACGCGCTTGAGCTGATCGCTCTTTCCGCCATCCGTGAGGGCAAATGGGTGGAAGCAGACGCAAATGCGAAGCTGATCATCGCCGACCAGACGACGCCGCCCGGCCTGCGCGACCGCGCTCATGTGATTCAGGCGCTGGCAGCGCCGCACCTTCCGCGCGAGGCGGCCCCGGCGACGGATGCTGCTCCTGTTGAAGAAGCGCCGGCTGCTGAACCGGTGGAAGACGCCGAAGCCCCGGCTGCGGCGGAGTAGGCTACAGTGAAAAAGAATCCGGCTGAGGCAAAAGGCATGACACGTATTCTCCGCATCGCACTTCTTTCGCTCGCGGCCGCAGGCCTTGCGGGCTGCGACACGGTGACGGGCATCTTCACCTCTGACGACAAGACGGTGCTGCCGGGTGAGCGCCTCTCCGTAATGGAGCTTGGCGCCCAGCTCGAGGTTGATCCCGGCATAGCCGGTGAAATGGTCCTCCTGCCTGACGCTCGCGCAAATGAAAGCTGGCCGCAGCCGGGCGGCAATCCGACCAATGCGAACGGGCATCTCTCCGCGCCCGGCTCGCTCTCGCAGGTCTGGTCCGTCAGCGCAGGCAGTGGCTCGGACCGCGTGGCACAGCTTCTCGCCCCGCCGGTCATCGCCGATGGCCGCATTTATGTTCTCGATGCGCGCACCCGCCTTGCGGCCTTCGAGCAGTCCTCCGGCCGCAAGCTCTGGGATGTCGATCTCGTGCCGGAAGGGGAAAACGCGAGCGCGGGCCGCGGCGGCGGCGTCGCCTATGAAAATGGCCGCCTCTTTGCGGTGACGGGCTACGGCACCGCCAATGGGATCGAAGCCGCAAACGGCAACATCCTCTGGACGCAGGCTATCGGCGATCCTTTCCGCTCTGCGCCCACGGCGAATGGCGGCCGTGTCTTTGCTGTCACCTCCGACAACCAGACAGTGACCTTCTCCCAGGAAACCGGTGAAGTTCTCTGGCGCCATCGCGGCATCGTCGAAAGCGCGGGCATCCTCGCTGCATCGAGCCCTGCCGTCGCCGGCTCGACGGTCATCGTTCCCTATTCGTCGGGCGAAGTCGTCGCGCTCCGCGTCGAAAACGGCACACCTGTCTGGTCGGACTCGCTGACCCGCACCGGCACGACCACTTCGCTCAGCGCGCTGAACGACATTGCCGGCCGTCCGGTTATCGACCGCGACCGCGTGTTTGCCATCAGCCATTCGGGCCGCATGGTCTCGATCGACCTGCGCACCGGCGAGCGTGTCTGGACGCGCGATATTGGCGGCGTGCAGACGCCCTGGGCCGCAGGCGATTTCATCTTCCTCGTCACCTCCGCACAGGAAGTGATCGCGATTTCCCGCCGCGATGGCCGCATCCGCTGGATAACGCCCCTGCAGCGCTGGGAAAATCCGGAAAAGCGGACAGATCCGGTCGAATGGTCCGGTCCGGTGCTCGTCAGCGAGCGTCTTGTGCTCGTTTCGTCGCGCGGCGAAGCGGTCATGATTTCCGCCACGACAGGCGAAGCGCTCGGCAATCTTTCCATCCCGTCGTCCGCGCTCATCGCACCCGTTGTGGCCAATGAAACGGTCTATGTTCTGACGGACAACGGCCGCCTGACAGCACTGAAATAACGGAACAGGCAGGCGGATTGGCCGCCCGTGCGCAACGGCAGAAAAAGGGCCGCGTATATTGTCTTTCAAGGTCGCCATTGTCGGCCGGCCGAATGTCGGCAAGTCGACTCTGTTCAACCGCCTAGTAGGGCGGAAGCTGGCGCTTGTCGACGACACGCCGGGTGTCACCCGCGACCGGCGCGAGGGAGAGGCGCAACTCGGCGATCTCACATTCACCGTGGTCGACACAGCCGGTCTTGAAGAGGGCGTGGGCGACAGCCTCGAAGCCCGCATGCGCCGCCAGACGGATCTCGCCATCGCCGAGGCCGATGTCTGCCTGTTTCTCATGGATGCCCGTGCGGGCGTAACCCCGCTCGACAAGCGTTTCGCGCAGCTGCTTCGCAAGTCGCCTACGCCGGTCATTCTCGCCGCCAACAAATGCGAGGGCGGTGCAGGGCAAGCCGGCCGCATGGAAGCCTTCGAGCTTGGCCTTGGCGCGCCGCTGCCGCTCTCGGCCGAACATGGCGAAGGCCTGAGCGATCTCTACGATGCGCTGGCGGAGTTCGCGCGCGGCCTCGAGGAAAACGACGCCGAACAGGCGCTTGAAGATGCGCTGGCGGATGGAGAAGACGACACAGCCTTCGACCCAGATGCACCCTATGAGCCCGATCTTGAAGCGCCGCTCCGCATCGCCTTTGTCGGCCGCCCCAATGTCGGCAAATCGACGCTCGTGAACCAGCTTCTCGGCGAAGACCGGATGCTCACCGGGCCGGAAGCAGGCATCACCCGCGACAGCATCGGCATCGAGTGGCAATGGCGCGGCCGCCGCATAAAGCTCTGGGATACGGCGGGTATGCGCCGCCGCGCCCGCGTCACCGAGAAACTCGAAAAGCTCTCGGTCGCCGACACGCTCCGCGCCGTCCGCTTCGCCGAGGTCGTCGTGGTCCTGCTCGATGCGACGCAGCCCTTCGAGCGGCAGGACCTGCACATCGCCGATCTCGTGGAACAGGAAGGCCGCGGCCTCATCATCGGCGTCAACAAATGGGACAAGGTGGAAAACCCGCAGGAAGTTCTCCGCATTCTGAAGGAAGAGCTGGAGCGCCTGCTGCCGCAGATCAGGGGGGTACCCATCGTCCAGCTGTCGGCGCTGACGGGAAAGGGCATCGAAAGACTCATGCCCGCGATCGAACGCATCCATACGCTCTGGAATGCGCGCGTGCCGACCGCGCGTTTGAACCGCTGGCTGGAAGAAGCGGTCTCGCGCCATCAGCCGCCCGCCGCCAAGGGCCGTCCGGTGAATCTGAAATTCATGTCGCAGGTGAAGTCGCGCCCCCCCACCTTTGCGGTCTTTTCGAGCCGCGCTGACGATGTGCCGACATCTTATCGGCGTTACCTTGTGAACGGTCTGCGTGAGAGCTTCGATCTGCCCGGTGTTCCCATCCGCCTTTTCATGCGCAAGGGCAAGAATCCATACGCAGGAAAAAAGAAGCGGGACTGAGCGTGTCCGCTCTCAGGCGCTTGCCAGAGCACCGCGCTGCTCTGCCGCAAAAAGCGCTGCGATCACATCCGTCTGCGTCACGATCCCCGCAAGTTTGCCTTCTTCGTCCACGACCGGCAGATGGTGATGCCCGGCATCGCTCATGATCGGTATGAGCCTCCCCAGCGGCAGGTCCGGCGTCGCCGTCAGAACGGGCGAACTCATGATGTCGGCAACCACAGCCCGGCCGCCATGCCTGCGGAAGACGGCGCCGAGCCCGGCCTGCAATCCGGCGCGAAGCGATGCCGCCCGGTCCACGAGATCGGTCTGCGTCAGAATGCCGATCACGCGCCGCTCGCTATCTATCACCGGCAATGCTTTGATACTGTGCTTGCGCAGCAGCATCAGCGCCGCTTCGAGACTTGTATCCGGCGTGACCGTCGCCACATCGCGCGACATGGCGGCGCCGCAACTGATCCCGCCGGAGCGGCGCTCGAAGGCGAGCATGCCGGCCTCCATGAGGAGGGCCTCGATATCGCCCGGATCGACCGGCACGACCTGGTCATGTTTCTTAAGAATGTCCGCAAGGTCCTGCGTCGTTACGCCGAGCCGCGCGAGTGGCGGCGAATCCGCCGTTCCGCGTTCCTTCGCCTCGGCGGCGCGATGCGGATAGGCCTTCCCCGTCAGGTTGTTGTAGGCGAGGCCGATGGCAACCATCATGATCGACTCCGCCGCCACCGGCCACAGCACGAACCAGTAGCCCAGCGAATCGATCGCGGGACCTCCGATCACCGCAGTCATGGCGACCGCGCCGCTTGGCGGGTGGAGGCAGCGAAACGCCATCATCGCTGCGATCGACACCGATGCGGCGGCAGCGCAGGCAAGCACCGTATGTGGAATAAGGTCCGCGCACATAACGCCGATTGCCGCCGCAATCGTATTGCCGCAGATGACCGCCCATGGCTGGGAGAAGGGGCTTGTCGAAACCGCG
>JAJLKS010000055.1:0-6176 GCA_033838765.1 Alphaproteobacteria bacterium | reverse complement strand
CGGCGCGCCGCTGACCGTGCGCGTAACGAAGCGCGACGATGAATCGCTGCTGTCTGAAATCGTGCGCCTTATGGAGGCCGCCGAACAGGGCCGTGCGCGCTATGTCCGCATCGCGGACCGCGCGGCGCGCTTCTATTCGCCTGCCGTTCATGTCATGGCGGCGGCAACGCTCGCGCTCTGGTTTGCGCTCGGCGCGCATTGGGAAACGGCGCTCACCAATGCCATTGCCGTTCTCATCATCACCTGCCCCTGCGCGCTCGGCCTTGCCGTGCCTGTGGTGCAGGTCGTTGCAACCGGACGGCTGACCCGGCAGGGCGTGCTCGTGAAGGCGGCGGACGGGCTTGAAAGGCTCGCCCAGGCGGACACGATCGTCTTCGACAAGACCGGCACGCTGACGCTCGGACGCCCGCAGCTTGTGAACAGCGATGAGATTGCCATTGCAGACATGGCGCTTGCGGCGGCACTTGCATCTGCAAGCCGCCACCCGCTTGCGCTGGCGCTGGCAGCGAAGGGCAAGGGGCTTGCCCTGCCGCGGCTTGAGGAGATTCGTGAAGTGCCGGGTATGGGCATGGAAGCGATCCACGAAGGCGGGCCCGTTCGTCTCGGCAATGCAGGCTTTGCCGATGCAGAAGCGATTGCCGCACATGGCGGCTCCGAGCTCTGGCTGAGACGCGGCAGTGCAGCGCCTGTCTGCTTCCGCTTCGAGGATACGGTCAGGCCCGGCGCGAGGGATGCGATTGCGGCATTGAAAGCGCGCGGCTTTGCCGTCGAGCTGCTCTCCGGCGACCGCGAACCCGCAGTACGGAAACTTGCAGGCGAACTCGGCCTCGATGAATGGCGCGCAGCGGCCCGGCCCGACGCGAAGATCGCGCGTCTCGAAGAACTGGCGGTGGAAGGCCGCAAGGTCGTGATGATCGGCGACGGCCTGAACGACGCCCCGGCGCTCCGCGCGGCGCATGTCTCGATCTCGCCGGCGGATGCGGCGGATGTGAGCCAGACGGCGGCGGATTTCATTTTCCAGGGGACGAAGCTCGATCCCGTGGTCGAGACGGTGGATGTGGCGCGCCAGTCGCAACGCCTTGTCTTCCAGAACTTCGCGCTTGCGATCGGCTACAACATGTTTGCCGTGCCGCTGGCGGTGGCCGGCTATGTGACGCCGCTCGTCGCCGCCATCGCCATGTCGTCATCGTCGATCATCGTGATCGTGAATTCCATGCGGCTCAACCGGAAGGCGAAGGCTGCGGCATGAGCATTCTCGTCTATCTCGTGCCTGCAGCGCTCCTGCTTGGCGGGCTTGGCCTTGCCGCCTTCATGTGGTCGCTCCGAAGCGGCCAGTATGACGACCTCGAAGGCGCGGCAGAGCGCATTCTCTATGATGACGACAAGCCGGAAGACGACAAGCCGGAAAGCACAAAAGACTAGGCGTCGCCCGCAAGCGCGCGCTGCGCGTGCCATGTCGCATGGCCGAGCAGCGGGAAGATGACCGCAAGCCCGAGAAACCATGTCGCGATGCCGAAAGCTGTGAGCAGCGCGACGATCCAGCCCCAGAGCAGCATTGCCCAGAAATTCTCCCGCACCGCACGCACGCTGGCGATGACCGCCGTGACCGCGTCGATGTCGCGTGCGAGGAGGAGCGGCACGGAAATCGCCGAGATCGCAAAGACCGCGAAGGCGATGATGCCGCCAACGGCCGTGCCGATGGCGAGCATGGCGAGGCCGCGCGGCGTGAGGAGCAGCGTCGGCACGAATTCGGAAAGCGGCGGAATGCCGACCGGCCCGAAAAAGGCGGCCGAAATCCAGCCTGCAAGCCGGAGCCAGACGATGAAGGCGCCGGCAAGCATGGCCCCCACCAGCGCAAGCTGCGAGAGATTGCGGCTCGATACGAAGACCACATCCTTGAGCCGGACCGGGAGCCCGGCCTCGAGCCTGCGGCTCGCCTCGTAAAGTCCGACCGCAAGCAGCGGACCGACAAGCAGGAACCCCGCGCCGAAAACCGGCAGCAGCGCGCTGAAGCCCGTCAGAAAGAGAATGGCGGCAAGGACAAGCGAAGCGGCCAGAAAGGCGAAGCCATAGGCGAGGCTGATTGCCGGGATGCGGCGGAAATCAGCCCAGCCTGCCTCGAGCCAGCGCCAGGGCTGGTCCGCCCTGATCTTGCGGATGACGGGCGCGCCATGCGCCATGCCCGCTGCATTGCCATTTTCCGCCGAGATACTCATTTCCCGCTCCTCCCAGAGCCTTGCACATTGGCAATGCTAGTCCTCAAAGACCATGACGTCCATGTGGGAATAATCACGGCCGATCTCGCAACCGTGAAGGCGAAGTGATGGGAAATCGGAGCCCCGCCGCCCTAGATTAGAGAGCGGAACCGAAAGGGAGACGCGACGTGAAGCGATTGATCCTCGCCGCCATGATCGGCATTGCATTCTCGGCGGGCCTCGCCGCTGCCCCGGCGCGCGCGGACGAAGCCGTTGCCATTTTCGCAGGCGGCTGCTTCTGGTGCATGGAACCGCCCTATGACAAGACCGAGGGCGTCATCAGCACCACCTCGGGCTATACCGGCGGGCATGTGCCGAACCCGAGCTACAAGGACGTCTCGGCGGGCACGACAGGCCATATCGAGGCGGTGAAGATCGTTTATGACCCGGCGAAGGTTTCCTACGAGAAACTCCTCCACATCTTCTGGCGGAACATCGACCCGGTGCGCGAGAACGCACAGTTCTGCGACGAAGGCGCGCAATATCGCAGCGCCATCTTCCCGCAGGACGAGGCACAGCGCGAAGCCGCCGAAAAGTCGAAGGCCGATCTCGAAGCCACGGGCCGTTTCACGAGGCCGATCGTCACCGAGATTCTCGATGCGGCGCCCTTTTATCCGGCGGAGGAATATCATCAGGACTACTACAAGAAGAATCCAAACCGCTACGCCTATTACCGCTGGAGCTGCGGCCGCGATGCACGGCTGAAGCAGGTCTGGGGCGGCGAGGCGGGCGGGCTCTGAGGAGGATCACATGATGTCACGGCGGACATTTCTGGGCAGCACCGCACTTGCGGGTGCTCTTGCGGCGGCGGGCTTCACGCTGCGCGGAGGACAGGCCGATGCGGCGGACGGTGCCTTCGAGATCGTAAAAAGCGATTCCGAATGGAAGGCGGAACTCACGCCCGAGCAATATTATGTGCTGCGCAAGCACGGAACGGAGCGCGCGGGCTCAAGCCCGCTCGACCGCGAGAAACGTGCGGGCACATTCCATTGCGCGGGCTGCGACCTGCCGCTCTTCTCATCGGACACGAAATACGACAGCGGCACCGGCTGGCCGAGCTTCTGGGCACCGCTCGACAATGCCATCGGCACAAGCGAGGACCGGAGCTTCTTCATGGTCCGGACCGAGGTTCATTGCCGCCGCTGCGGCGGGCATCTCGGCCATGTCTTCGAAGACGGGCCCAAACCGACCGGCCTGCGCTACTGCATGAACGGCGTGGCGATGACCTTCAAACCTTCGGGCGCTGCCTGAGCGCAGCCTGAACCGCTGCCTCCAATGCGCTCAGGAAGCGAGAGCGGTCGCCTTTCGAGAAGGCAGGGCCGCCACCCTTCGACTGGCCCGTCTCACGCAATTCGCGCATCAGATCGCGCATGGCGAGCGCCATGCCGATACTGTCTTTTGTGAAAGGCCGCCCGTCATGGCCGAGCGCGGCAGCGCCGTTCGGCAGCACGCGCGAGGCAAGCGGAATATCGCCCGTGATGACGATGTCGCCCTCGCCCGCGCGCTCGGCAATCCAGTCATCCGCCGCATCCGGCCCTTCGGCAACCGTGACCATGCGGACAAGCGGATGGCGGGACGGGCGAAGCCCCCCATTGCTGACGATGTGAATAACAAGCTGATGGCGCTCGGCGACGCGGATCGCTTCCTCCTTCACGGGACAGGCATCGGCATCGACATAGATTTCGGTCATCGGGCTTTTCGACTTGTTTGCTGCTTTCGCGCGCCGGCGATGATAGCTTCGCGGCGTGAACATCGCTTCGGAAAAATCGGCGGCGCGCCCCATTGCCGCCATCATAGGCGGCGGCCCGGCGGGCCTTGCGGCGGCGGAGCGGCTTTGCACCGTTGCGCAGGTGCATGTTTTCGACGCCATGCCCTCGCTCGGACGGAAATTCCTGCTGGCTGGAAAGAGCGGCCTCAACATCACGCATGCTGAAGAATTCAAGAAATTCCTCACCCGCTTCGGCGAGGCGCACGAACGGCTCGCGCCTGCGCTGCGCGGCTTCACGCCGGAGGCCATTCGCCGGTGGGCGGCGGACCTCGGAATCGAAACCTTCGAGGGAAGCTCCGGCCGCATCTTCCCGCGCGCGATGAAGGCATCGCCGCTGCTGCGCGCCTGGCTCGCCAATCTGCGGGAGAGGGGTGTCGCCTTTCATCCGCGTTACAAATGGCAAGGCTGGACGGAGACCGGCGGGCTCCGCTTCGCGGCGCCCGACGGCGAAAGGATATTCGAGGCGGCGGCAACGATCCTCGCCCTTGGCGGCGCGAGCTGGCCGCGGCTTGGCTCGGATGGCGGCTGGACGGGCTTGCTGGCCGCGCGAGGCATCGAAGTTGCACCGCTCCGCCCGGCAAATTGCGGCTTCGATGCAAACTGGAGCGCGCTGATGAAGGAGCGCTTCGCGGGCGCGCCGGTGAAATCCGTCGTGTTGACGCATGACGGCAAAAGCGTGAAGGGCGATTTCGTGGTGACGGAAAGCGGCGTCGAGGGCAGCGCCATCTATGCGCTGTCGGCAAGCCTGCGCGACGCAATCGAACGCGACGGCGAGGCGAGGCTGGTGCTGGACCTCGCGCCGGACCGGAGCGAAGAGCGGCTTGCACATGACCTTGCAGGCCCTCGCGGCAAGGCATCGCTCGCAAATCACCTGCGCAGGAAGGCCGGCATAGACGGCGTGAAGGCGGCGCTGCTGCGCGAAGGCGCACCAGCCGATGCTTTCGCAGGCCCCGCCGCACTCGCCCATGCGATAAAGCATCTGCAGCTCAGGCTTCTCCGCCCGCGCCCCATCGCCGAGGCGATCAGCAGCGCCGGTGGCATCGCGCTCAACGAAGTCGATGATGACTTCATGCTCAAGAAGTTGCCCGGTACGTTCGCGGCAGGCGAAATGCTCGACTGGGAGGCGCCGACAGGCGGCTATCTCCTGACCGCCTGCCTCGCCACGGGCCGCGCCGCGGGCGACGGCGCGGCGCGCTTTCTCACGCGTTCTTGACGAGCATGCCGCCATCGACCGGAATGGCCACGCCATTGAGGTAGGACGAGGCGGGCAGCACCATGCTCAGCGTCACATGCGCGACCTCTTCCGGGAAACCGTAGCGGCGCAGCGGCACGCGGCGTTTGGCGAAGATTTCCTTGTGCTCGTCGGGAATATCCGAGGTGATGCCGGTGCGGATCGGGCCGGGACAGATGCAGTTCACGGTGATGCCTTCGCGGCCAAGCTCGACGGCGAGCGCACGCGTGAGCCCGATCACGCCATGCTTCGCCGCCACATAAGGCGAATTGCCAGGCGTTGCGCCGAAGCCT
The DNA here is from genome assembly GCA_033838765.1 of Alphaproteobacteria bacterium. Taxonomy (GTDB): domain Bacteria; phylum Pseudomonadota; class Alphaproteobacteria; order Parvibaculales; family Parvibaculaceae; genus Parvibaculum. The sequence continues at coordinate 629 of JAJLKS010000055.1, read as the reverse complement.
TCCGTCGAGGCGACATTGACGATGCGGCCCTCGCCCGACTTTCGGAGCGACGGTAGCGCCGCGCGCACGAAACGCATATGGGCCGTCAGCATGACATCGAGCGCGAGCGTCCAGGTCTTCTCATAGCCTTCCGCGCCAATGCCGTGAAAGGTGGCAAGACCCGCATTGTTGACGAGAATGTCGAGCCCGCCGAAGCGCGCCTCGACTTCCTTCACGACGCGGATGATGCCATCCGCATCCGCCACATCGAGTGCGTAAGCCTCCGCTTCGCCGCCTTCGGCTCTGATCTCGGCAACGACGGCATCGACCCGCTCCTGCTTCAGATCGATGACTGCGACCTTTGCGCCTTCGCTGGCAAAGACATGCGCCGTGGCGCGCCCCATGCCGCTGGCGGCGCCTGTAACGAGCGCCACCTTGCCCGCGATGGAGCGGCTGAGTTTTCTGACGGGTTCCATTGTTTCATCCTCCCCTGGGATTATCTGTTTCAGGGGAGACTAGCCAAACCGCACGGTACAGGCGAGCCATAGACGCGTTGCCGCAGCGGCGGCCGGAGCATCTGGCCGGAAATCATGGTCATGCGCGCCCATGTCTGACAAAATGGACAAAAGCGACGGAGGAAAGCCTCAATG
>JAJLKS010000054.1:0-6680 GCA_033838765.1 Alphaproteobacteria bacterium | reverse complement strand
CCGCGCCGAAGCGGAGGCGCACATATAGCCCCATCACGATTTCCGCAAACCGCTGCTTGCGCGGACGGACGCCGAGAACAAGCGGTATGCCGTTCTCCATCAGAAGTTTGCCGAATACCGCGACGAGTGCCGGATCGTGTTCGCCATCCGCATCCATCGTGACGGCGTGGGTATAGCCGCGCCTCATCGCTTCCTCGAAGGCGCGGTTCAGCGTGCCGTCATAGCCGCGATTGTCTTCGTTCCGGATCACCGTTGCGCCCGCTCCGGCCGCGCACTCGCCGGTGGAGTCGGGCGAGGCATCGTCGACGACGATCACATCGGCATATGCGCGTGCCGCCGCCACCACCTTGCCGATGGTCGCTTCCTCCCGGAATGCCGGAATGAGGATCGCTAGGCGAGGTCGGTCCACAGCAATTCCTTCCCCGCATCCTTTGCGACGGCGAGGCGCCTGCCGAGAACCCTTGTTAGCGCGTCCGGCGATACTGCGCCTTCGGGGCAGGGCCGCAGCGCCTCGAGATCCTTTTCGGAAATCGTCGTGCCTGCGGCAAGATCCGATTTGACGCGGAGCGCGCGGCGCTGGATCACCACGGTCTCGGTTTCGTTCGCCTCGATCCGCTTCACGCCGTCGCCAAGTGCCGCTTCGAGTTCGCGAGTCGCGTCGACCATGGCGCGCCAGGTCACGGGGTTGAGGGCGAAGGAATGATCCGGGCCTTCGCGCGAATTGTCGTCCGTAAAGTGCTTTTCGACCACCCTCGCGCCAAGCGTCACGGCGCCGAGCACGGCGGAATGTCCCGGCGTGTGATCGGAAAAGCCGATCACCATGCCGGGCCAGCGCGCCGCGAAGGTCTGCAGGACGCGCAAGTTCACATATCTGAAATTCTCAAGGCTGCCTGTGTAGTTGGTGTTGCACTGCATGAGGCAGAGCTGCCGGTTGTGCTTCAGGATAAGCGCCGTCGCGTCTTCGACGTCCTTCATGCCGGCTGCGCCCGTTGCAAGCAGCACGGGCTTCCCCGTCTTCGCAATATGTTCGACTTCCTCGTGAAACGTGATGTCGCCCGAGCCGATCTTGAAGGCGGGAACGAGATCGCGGAACATGTCCACGGCCTCGATGTCGTAAGGCGTCGTCATGAAGTGGATATCGGCCTTGCGGCATGTCTCGATCAGTTCATCGGTCCAGTCGCGGCGCGTGTGGTACTGGTCGTAGACCTCCACGACGGACTTCTTCCATTTCGCCTGATGCGAGACCTGGCCCTTCTGTCCTTCGAAACCCACCTTGCTGACGATCTTGCCGGCAATGAAGTGCTGGAACTTGGCGCAGTCGGCGCCAGCCTCCTTCGACTTCCAGATCAGATCCTTCGCACGCGCGAGATCGCCGTCATGATTGGCGGCGATGTCGGCGATGAAGTAGGTCGGCGCCTCGAGCGCGATTTCATGCGTGCCGATGCGCAGCGATGTGTCGTAGTTCATGGCTCGATGTCTCGTTGTATTGGTGAAGAACGGAGGCAACCACTTCGGTAAGTTTGGGCATCTTGCGGCCGAGCAGCGCTTCGGCACGGCCGCTGTCGAGGCCGAGGCAATGGGCGCGGGCGGTCGAAAGGCCCTGCACGGAGCCGGAAACGGCCCGGGTCAGCTTGCGCCCGAGCTGGCGGGCAATCTCGCGCGTGAATTCTTCCTTCGTATAGACTTCGCTTGCGGCAAGGTTGTAGAGGCCGCAGGCACCCGCAGCGGCCATGTCGAAGGCGGCGCGCGCAAAACCTGCAACGTCGATCGAGGACGACCAGGCATCGCGGAAAAGCGTTGCCGGCTCGTCGTTCAGTGCAACGCCGATGGCCCATTCCGCAAGGGTCGGCCTTTCCCAGCCGCGAATCCCGACAATGCTCGTTCGCAGCACAAGGGCATTCGCATCCGTGAGGGCAAAGGCCTCGCCCGCGAATTTGCTCCGCGCATATTCGTTGACGAGCGAAACCGGCGCCTTCTCGTCATGTATGGCACCGGCGCCTTCGGTGAAGAACTGATCGGTCGAGACGTGAACGAGCTTTGCGCCATTTCGTCTTGCCCATCCGGCAAGGAAGGCAAGCGGCCGTGCATTCACCTTCCAGGCGGCCAGCGGGTCGCGCTCGCAGGCATCGAGATCGGTCAGAGCGGCGCAGTTGAAAATGAGGGCCGGTCTTTCATTTTCGAGCACCTGAGAAAGCGCTTTCTCATCGGCGATGTCGAGCGCGATCTCCGCGTTCCGCCTGGCGGCCGTGCGCAATGCAAGGCCTCGCCGCCGCGCTTCCGCCGCGGCCGCCTGACCCAGCATTCCGGTGCTGCCCAACAGGAGCGTCTTCATTCTCTTTCCGTTTCCGGCCCGGCAGTCACTTGCAGGGCCTCGGGCTTTCAGCGCTGACGTCTTTCCATGTTCAGATCCTGCAGGGCCGGGTTCTCCCGGCAGATCCGCAGCGTCTCCGTCCATGGTGGAATGCCATTGCCGAGCAGCGGGAAGAGCGCACGGCAAAACTCAAGGTCTTCGGGGTAGTCGAGCGTCCAGCGGAGTTTGCCGAGCGCCTCGTCCGGACCTTCCAGCGAAATCCGCGTCACGCCGTCCGCGCGGCGCAGCCATGGCGTCACATGCTCGCGGTCATAGGCGTCGGTCGCCTCGTTCCAGTCGCGCTCCAGCGATTCCCACGTAAAGGCCTCGCAATCGAGACCATGAGGATAGCGGTGAACGAAATTGTTTGCCGCATAATCCGCCGAAGGATCGGCGAGCAGTGCCGCCAGAACCTCCCCGCACAGACCCGGATCGATCAGCGGGCAGTCGCTCGTCACGCGCATGACGTTGCTCGCGCCGAGGCCGCGCGCGGCGGTGTAGTAACGGTCGAGCACGTCGAATTCGGAACCGCGCGCCACTTTCGCGCCGGCGGCTTCGGCTTCGGCCGCTACGGGGTCCTGCTCCGCGCCTTCCGGCACGGCGCAGCAGACGATATCGATTCCGGGAATGGCGGCGCAGCGCGTCAGCACGTGCCACAGCACGCTCTTGCCGGCCAGGTCCTCAAGGACCTTGCCGGGCAGACGTGTCGAGGTCATGCGCGCCTGAACGATTACGACGTTAGGCATGGGAGCGCCTTGTCATCTTGCGGCGGGGCGGATCATGCGTTCGCCCTCGCATTATAGGCCTTGATTTCTTCGATATTCAGGAAGTGCGGGTTGCTGCCGGAGCTGTATTCGAAGCCCTGTTCGACAGCCTTGCCGCGCTCTTCGAGATTGTTCGTCAGGTAGTCGATATCGCCCCGGAAGAACTTGATCGTCGGCCGGATCACGAAATGATCCTGAAACTCGACGGTCAGGTGCGAGTCGTCCGCCGGGCACATCGTTTCGTGCAGCTTTTCGCCGGGGCGGATGCCGATCACATTGGTCGGCATGCCGGGCGCCATGGCTTCGGCGAGGTCGGTGATGCGGACGGAGGGAATTTTCGGAACGAAGATTTCGCCGCCATGCATGCGTGCGAAATTGCGGATAACGAAGTCGACGCCTTCCTGAAGCGTGATCCAGAAGCGCGTCATGCGCGTGTCCGTGATGGGAAGCGATGTCGCGCCTTCCGAAATCAGCTTGTCGAAGAAGGGGACGACCGAGCCGCGCGAGCCCACGACATTGCCGTAACGGACCACGGCAAAGCGGGTCTTCTCGTAGCCCACCATGTTGTTCGCGGCGACGAAGAGCTTGTCGGAGGCGAGCTTCGTCGCGCCATAGAGATTGATCGGGTTCGCCGCCTTGTCGGTCGACAGCGCCATCACCTTCTCGATACCGGCGGAAATGGCCGCCTTGATGACGTTCTCGGCGCCATGGACGTTCGTCTTGATACATTCCATGGGATTGTATTCTGCTGCCGGCACCTGCTTCAGCGCGGCTGCATGGATCACGAAGTCAACGCCGCGCATCGCCTGTTGCAGGCGCTCGGGGTCGCGCACGTCGCCGATGAAATAGCGCATCTGCGGCGAGTTGAACTCCTGCGCCATCTCGTACTGCTTCAGCTCGTCGCGCGAGAAGACGATGATGCGCCGCGGCTTGTGCTTTTCGATCAGGGTGCGGGTGAATTTGCGGCCGAAGGAGCCTGTGCCCCCCGTTATCAGGACCGATTTATTGTCGAACATCCGGTTTCCACTCTCGGTTGCATGTTCGATTCATGCCACGGCAATCCTAACGCCGCGTTAACCATGATAGCGAGAGGGTCGGATTTTTGGGGAAAATCGGCGGAAAATCGGGAAGGGCGGCCTAGGAAAAGGCCCCGGCGGCGCGGTTGGCCCCGGGCAGCACCCTTTCGGCGGGAAAGATCACGCTCACGCATGTGCCGCGGCCCGGTTCGCTCTCGATTTCCAGTGTGCCGCCATGATGTTCCATCAGGCATTTGGACAGAGGAAGGCCGAGGCCGGTGCCCTCATATTTGCGGGCGAGGTCCGAATCGATCTGGCCAAAGCGCTCCAGCGCGACCGGAATGTCCTCCGGCGCGATGCCGATGCCGGTATCGGTGACGCGGATGGTGAGGCCCGCCGGTCCGCCAAAGGCTTCCGCCTTCACCGAGCCGCCTTCCGGCGTGAACTTCACCGCATTGGAAAGGAGGTTCAGCAGAACCTGCCGCACCCGGCGGTGGTCGGCGAGGAGAAGCGGCAATGTGCGGTCGAAGCTGGTCGCCAGGGAAATCTGCTGGGCATCTGCCTGCGCCTCGACCATCCGCATGGCATCGCCGATGGCTTCCGCAACATCCACTTCCTCGTCATGGAGCTGCAGCTCGCCGGTATCGGCGCGCGTGAAGTCCAGAATGTCGTTGATGAGCGAGAGCAGATGCTTGCCGCTGAGGAAGATGTCGGTCGCGTATTCCCTGTAATGATCGTTGCCGAGCGGTCCGAAGGTTTCGGCCTTCATGATCTCCGAAAAGCCGAGAATGGCGTTCAGCGGCGTGCGCAGTTCATGGCTCATCGTCGCGAGGAATTGCGACTTCGCCTGGTCGGCGGCGGATGCGGTCTTCAGCGCGACGAGAAGCTCGGACGATGTCGTCTCGAGCTGGCGCTTCGTTGCCTCAAGCTCCGTCACATAGGCGCGCAGGCGCCGAGCTTCCTGCACGGCGCGATGCGAAAGATGGCGGTCCACTGCAATGCCCGCATAGGCAAGGATGACGATAAGAAGCGTCACCGCCGCAACGGCGATCGCAAGGATGAAGGGCTTGATCGCGTCAGGCGATGTATCGACGGAGGGGTCGATGCTCAGGCTCATTGCCGCCATGCCCGTAAAGTGCAGGCTGCAGATGGCGAGTGTCAGCAGGACCCAGCCGGCATGGATTCTCCAGCGGCCTCGCATCGAGAATGCCGCCTGCGTCGCGGCTGCGGCGAGCAGGGTGCCGAGGATGATCGATGCGGCTACAAATCCGCGATCCCAGATGACATGTGCATGGGCCGACACCGCCGACATGCCGATATAGTGCATGGCGCAGATGGCAAGGCCGACGATCGCGCCGCCGATCCCTGCAGGCCTGATGCGAGCGGCCACGTATATGCCTATCGTCGAAAAGACGACGGAAACGATAAAGGACAGAATTGTTATGCCGGGGTCATAGCTCGGCGTAGCGTCGGGCCGGTAGGCAAGCATGGCGATGAAATGCGTCGCCCAGATGCCGCAACCGGCAACGCTGCCCGCACCCAGAATCCAGAGCGAGCGTCTCCAGGCCCCGTCCGCGCGGGAGCGCAGGAGGAGATGGACAGACGAAAAACTCGCGAACATGCAGATGAGGGCAGCCAGCAGCACCAGCCTCAGATCATGTTCGACGGTGATGCATTGATATACCGTCAGCATGGCCACAATGAACCATGGCGCCGCTTAATCCTTGATTAAACGAAGTTAAAACCGCGCTTTCCCGATTCCCGGTGCACTTTTACGATGCCTCAACCATCCGAGTGCTGCGCCAGCCGGTCGAGCAGGCGATAGAGGAGGAGGCCGGCCAGAATGGCGGCGAAGCCGCTTGCGACCGTGCCGTCTATCCCGAGCGGAAAATAGGGATCGGCCGAAACCATGCGCGCCTTGCCGGCGATCATTTCATACTGCCGGTCCTTGAAGGGCCAGACAGCCAGCAGCGAGCCGCCCAGAATGCCGATCACGGTCAGCATCGTCTGGCGGTAGAAGCGTTCGAGGAGCCAGGAAATCGCGCGCGAGAAGACGAGCGCCCCTGTCACGACGCCGCCCAGCAGCGGCAGAAGGAACGAGAAATCGAGCCGCCCCAGCGCGTCGATGGCGTCGGTATATTTGCCGAGGATGAGGAGCACGAAAGAGCCTGAAATACCGGGCACCAGCATGGCGGCGATGGCGGCCATGCCGGCGACGAAGATGAACCAGCCCGCATCCGGCGTCTGCACCGGAACGAGGGTGGCGGCGGCAAGGCCGAATGCCGCGCCGAGCGCCAGCCAGATCAGGCCTTTTGCACCGCCCAACTCGACATGGGAGAGAAGCCCCACGATCGAGGCGGCGATGAGCCCGAAGAAGAATCCGAACATCGCTTCGGGAAATTCCGCCACCAGCAGGGAGAGCGGTATCACGCGGCTGAATATGACAAGCGCCAGCAGCACGCCGATGCCGACCGGCACGAGGAAAAGAATGTCGATGCGGAGATCACCTTAATCCGGGATACCAGCAAGCTGGAAAGTCGGCGATTCGGG
>JAJLKS010000053.1:0-7421 GCA_033838765.1 Alphaproteobacteria bacterium | reverse complement strand
CACGCGCCCTGGCACCCTCAACATTGTCGAGGAGCCAGCGGAGCTTCGTGCTGGAGAAGTAGGGGTCGAGCAGCAGGCCCGTCTTTGCCTGCACCAGCGGTTCCTTGCCGTCCGCCTTGAGCTTTGCGCAATAATCCGCCGTCCGCCGGTCCTGCCAGACAATGGCATTGTGGAGCGGCTTGCCGGTTGCCCTGTCCCAGAGCACCGTCGTCTCGCGCTGATTGGTGATGCCGATGGCGGCGACATTCGCCGCTGTCGTGCCGCTCGTCAGCACGCCTCGGCAGACTTCCAGCGTCGCCGCCCAGATTTCCTCTGCATCATGCTCCACCCAGCCATCGCGCGGGAAAATCTGCCGAAGTTCCTTCTGCCTGACCCGCATGGGCGAGCCCGCATTGTCGAACAAGAGCGCCCGCGTGCTCGTCGTCCCCTGATCGATGGAAAGTATGTAGTCCGCCATGGGCCTCCCCTTTTCTTGCGGCTGAGGCTAACCCGGCCCGGCCCCGCACAAAAACCCCTTTGGCACGAGGGGGCGAAATTTCACTGACCCGATGCTATATTCCGGTCATGGACATGGACCGCCCCGCCGCAAAGCCGGAAATGATCGACCCCTTCGGGCGTAGGGTCTCCTATCTGCGCGTCTCGGTCACCGACCGTTGCGACTTCCGCTGTGTCTATTGCATGTCGGAACATATGACCTTCCTGCCGAAGCGCGACCTGCTGACGCTTGAGGAACTCGACCGCCTCTGCTCGGCTTTCATCGCCAAGGGTGTCCGCAAGCTGCGCCTCACCGGCGGCGAGCCACTGGTGCGCCGAGATGTCATGGTGCTGATCCGCGCGCTCGGCCGCCACCTAGAAACCGGCGCTCTCGACGAACTGACGCTGACGACGAATGGCAGCCAGCTCGCCCGATATGCGCCCGACCTTTTCGCCGCCGGCATCCGCCGCATCAATGTCTCGGTCGACACGCTGGACGAAGCCCGCTTTCAGGAGATCACGCGCTGGGGCCGCCTGCCTCAGGTGCTGGAAGGCATCGAGGCGGCAAAGCGGGCCGGGCTCAAGGTGAAGATCAACACCGTGGCGCTGAAAGGCGGGAACGAGGCGGAGATTCCATCGCTCATCGAATGGGCGCATGGCGAAGGGCATGATCTCACGCTGATCGAAACCATGCCGATGGGCGATATAGACGGCGACCGCACCGATCAATATCTGCCGCTGTCCGATGTCCGCCGCGCGCTCAGCCAGCGCTGGACGCTGGACGATCTCGCCGAGCGCACAGGCGGCCCCGCTCGCTATGTCCGCGTGAAGGAAACCGGCGGCAAGCTCGGTTTCATCACGCCGCTCACGCATAATTTCTGCGAAAGCTGCAATCGCGTCCGCCTCACCTGCACGGGTACTCTATATATGTGTCTGGGACAGGAGGACGCAGCGGACCTTCGCGCACCGCTCCGCGCCAGCGCCAGCGACGAGCTGCTTCACGCCGCCATAGATGAAGCCATAGGCCGCAAGCCGAAGGGTCATGATTTCGTCATTGATCGCACCCGCAACCGCCCCGCCGTACCCCGTCACATGTCGCTCACAGGCGGCTGAACCTCACCTCTTCGTCTGCTCCCGCGCCCATTCAAGATAATCTTCATTGCCGCCCATGATCGGCAGCACAAGCATGACCGGTACGTCATAGGAATGAAGCTCCCTGAGCCTCGCCATCGCCTTTTCCTTGAGCGCCGCCCTCGTCTTGATGAAGGCAGCCGCCTCTTCGGCCTTTTCCACCGCCCCTTTCCATTCGTAGACGGAGCGCATGGCTGGATGGATGTTGACGCAGGCTGCCAGCCGCTCGCGCACCAGAGCCTCGGCTGCCCGCTCGGCTTCGGCCACCGAGCCGAAGGTCGAATAGAGGAAGATGAATTCACCCTCCGCTTGCTTATCGCCGCTCATATGCTTACCTCTGCTGACACTCCGGGGCCCCGCCTCTACTATGCCAGCGCAAGCAGCGAAAGATGAAGCCGATGAGTTTCGACAAGATCGCCTTCGTGGCGACCGAAATGCCCGAGGCCCAGGCGGCGCTGGCCCGCCTGACCGCGCAATATGGCGCCGCCTCGCCCGACGAAGCGGATGTCATCGTCGCGCTTGGCGGCGACGGCCTCATGCTGCAGACGCTCCATGAACATATGAACAAGCGCATCCCGATCTACGGTATGAACCGTGGATCGGTCGGCTTCCTTATGAACGAGTATCGCGACGACAAGCTGAAGGAGCGCCTCGCCGCCGCGGAGCGCGCAACCATCCATCCGCTCCGGATGCGCGCGACACTTGCCGATGGCAGCCGCCAGGAGGCGCTCGCCATAAATGAAGTCTCGCTGCTGCGCGAAACCTATCAGGCCGCCAAGATCCGCATTTCCATAGACGGCAAGACGCGCATGGAAGAACTGATCTGCGACGGCGTATTGGTGGCGACGCCCGCCGGATCGACGGCTTACAATCTGTCGGCCCAAGGACCCATCGTGCCTATCGATGCGGCACTTCTCGCGCTGACACCGATCAGCGCCTTTCGTCCCCGCCGCTGGCGCGGTGCCCTTCTTTCGCACCGCGCGAAAGTACGCTTCGATATTCTCGAATCCGAAAAGCGTCCCGTCAGCGCCGTTGCCGACCACACGGAGTTCCGCCGTGTCCGCGATGTCGAGGTCGAGGAGGACAGCTCCATCGACCTCTACATGCTCTTCGACCCGGATCACGGGCTCGAGGAACGCATCATCACCGAGCAGTTCTTGTACTGAGGCGCGGCCTCACCCTGCCTTCGGCTTGGCAACATTCGCGACGGCCGAAAGCGGCTCGTCCGTAACGCTGTAGCCCGCTTCGGCGGGAATACGCAGGATCGGCTCGCCCTTTTCGTTCTTCGTCACCTGCGGCTCGACCGTCACAACGGGCGTCTTGCGCGCCGTCTCGATGGCATGCGCCACATTCGGGCTGCGGCCGACCTTTTCGACATTCATCCGTGTCGGGAAGATAATCGTGCGCTTTCCCTCATCCGCTTCCTGCAGCGCAAGATGCGGCCTGATCCACACGCTGTCGACCGACTCCGAGCCGTCATGTACGGCAAGATGATCCTCGGGCGCATTGGCGAGATAAAACCGCGTGTCGAAACGCTTGGGCATCATGTTTGGCGTTATCCAGTGCGCGAATGGCGTCAGCATGTCGCCCGCGAGGCGAAGCCCCTCCCGCGACAGAAAATCCGCAATGCCGAGTTCGCCCTTGTTCAGCGGGTCGCGGAACTGCTCCAGCGTCTTCAGCCGTCCGGCATCGATCAGCGATCCTGTCTGTTCGCTCCGCGCCAGCAGCACGCCGGACTCCTCGAACGCCTCGCGGATCGCCGCGACACGCATCGAAAACTCCCAGTCGTCGAGACCTTCCATCCCGTCCGCCCGCTCGCGAACGCCCGGCGCCATGTCGAGCTTGTCCACCTTGCCACCCGGGAAGACGAGCGCCCCGCTCGCAAAATCGATCTGGTGGTGCCGCACCACCATGAAGACCTCGAGCCCCTCTGCGCCATCCCGCAACAAAAGGATCGTAGCCGCCGGAATCAGCGCATCGCTGGCCTTTTTTGCATGACCATCCGCCATAAGAACCTCCCATTGCATCAAATTTGATGCATCTCGTTCACGCATTGGCGACGTTGTCCGCCGCTCGCTTGGCGCGGTTAAGCACTCGGAAAGGGTCTCGCTTCAGGCTAAGTCCCAGTATTGCGCGCACCGCCCGGACAAGAGATGTACAGCAGTTCCTTCCGCCTGACCAATCGGGACATCGACATCGCTTTCGATGCCGGACACCTGTATCTCGTCTGCCAGCCGAAACTCTGCCTTGCGACCGGCGAGGCGCTTGGCGCGGAAGCCTACATTCGCTGGAACCATCCGGACTACGGACTGCTCCCGCCGGGCCTCTTCCTCTCCTTCTTCGAGCGCCGGGAACGCAGCGGCGAGCTCACGCGCTTCGTCGCCCGCGCTGCCGCCGGCGCACTCGCCACATGGCAGGCCGCCGGTCAGAACTGGCCGCTGTCGATCAACCTGTCGGCACCGGACCTCGCCGACATGGGCCTCCCCGGCGCGCTCGATGAAATCATGGCCGAACGCGGCCTTGATCCCGCATCGCTCATTCTTGAAGTGCCGGAAGGCGCCTTCGCACGCCACGGCGAGACCGCGCAACGCACCCTCGGTGATTTCAGGCGACTCGGCTTCCGCACTGCCCTTGATGGCGGCGGCGCGGTCATCGTTCCCGACGACCTGCTGACGCGCGAACACTTCGACGAAGTGAAGATCGGCGGCGCCGCGATCATCCAGTTTTCACGGCGGCTGAAAAGCACCGGCCTCGGCTTTGTCGGCAAGCGCGTCGCGCTTGCAGCTTCGCGCGGGCTCGAAGCGACCGCCGTCGGCGTCGAGGACGCAACGACGCTCGCTGCCCTCCCCGCCCTCGGCTTTACCGCTGCACAGGGCGCCCATATTTGCCGCCCATCCGCGCCGGCCGAACTGTTCGGCTGGTCGGCCCCGCACCTCCTGCCCGAGCCTGAACCTGAACCGGTCCCTGCTGCGGAGGATGTTCTGGAGCTGCACGACCCGCTCCCCGATGGCATCCAGGCCGGTGACACCATCGAGTCGGTGCTCGAACTCACCGACCCCATTGTTGAATATTCGTGGGAAGGCGCGGACGCGATGATTCCCGGAGAGGAAGTGCGCGGCGTCGCCTGGCGTATCGACCGCGTCTGCCTTTTCCCGGACCGGCATCTCGTTGCGCTCATCCGCCGCAAACGCGTGTTGCCCCACATGAAAAAGGCGGAGGCGAAAAAGCCAGCCCTAAAGAAGGCCGCTGCAAAGCCTGCCATCGCGGCAAAAGGAATGGCGCCGGAGCCGAAGCCCGTGCGCCGCCCTCCGCAGAGACCTATGACGAAGCGCGCGCCCGCAGGCCTCGTCACGCGGCCAAGTCTCGTGCAATTCGCGCTCGGATTCTGAGCGCGCGTCGGGTCACACGCGCTCGATTACCATCGCGATGCCCTGGCCCACGCCAATGCACATGGTGCAAAGCGCATAGCGTCCCTGACGCTTTTCAAGCTCATACATGGCGGTGGTCACAAGCCGCGCACCGCTCATGCCGAGCGGATGGCCAAGCGCAATCGCGCCGCCATTCGGGTTCACATGCTCTGCATCGTCGGCGAGCCCGAGATCGCGCATCACGGCAAGCCCCTGACTGGCGAATGCTTCATTGAGCTCGATCACATCGATATCGCCGATATTCAGACCGGTCTTCTCAAGCACCTTGCGCGTCGCCGGCGCCGGGCCGATACCCATGATGCGCGGCGGCACGCCCGCCGTTGCCATAGCGACGATCCGGGCGCGCGGCGTCAGCCCGTTTGCCTCCGCTGTCTCCGCCGAAGCCAGAACGAGCGCGCAGGCGCCGTCATTCACACCCGACGCATTGCCTGCCGTCACCGTGCCGCCCTCGCGGAACGGAGCCTTGAGCTTCGAAAGGGCCTCGAGCGTGGTATCGGGCCGCGGATGCTCGTCGCTATCGACAACCGTCTCGCCCTTCCGGCTCGCAATCGTCACCGGCACGATCTCTGCCGCAAAACGGCCGGACGCCATGGCCGCGCCCGCGCGCTGCTGGCTGCGCCATGCGAATGCGTCCTGATCTTCGCGTGAAATCTGGAAGTCCTCGGCGACGTTCTCCGCCGTCTCCGGCATGGAATCGACGCCATATTGCCGCTTCATCAGCGGATTGACGAAGCGCCAGCCGATTGTCGTATCGAATATCTCCGCATCGCGCGAGAATGCGCTTGTCGCCTTGCCCATGACGAAGGGGGCGCGTGACATGCTCTCGACGCCGCCTGCGATCATCAGCGCCGCCTCGCCCGACTTGATCGCCCTCGCAGCCGTGCCGATCGCATCCATGCCCGATCCGCAGAGCCGGTTCACGGTCGAGCCCGGCACCCCCTCCGGCAGCCCGGCGAGCAGCGACGACATGCGCGCCACATTGCGGTTGTCCTCGCCCGCCTGGTTCGCGCAGCCGAAAATCACATCGTCCACGCGCGCCCAGTTCACATCCGGGTTGCGCGCCATCAGCGCCATCAGCGGCACCGCGCCGAGATCATCCGCGCGCACGCCCGCAAGCGAACCGCCATAGCGTCCGATGGGGGTGCGCACCGCGTCGCAGATATAGGCTTCCTGATGATGGCTCATGGCTCGTCCTCTCCTGTCGTCCAGAGGGCGAAACCTAGATCATTTAGTGACGCAGGGGAATTGCAGTATCAGGCGACGTTCTGCTTGCGCGGAGCCGCCGGCATGGCTGCAACGCGGGCGAGCTTGTCGATCATGCCGTCGAGATCGCTCGCCTCGACCTGCTCGTAGATCTCGCGCAGGCCTTCGAGAACATGGTGGCGATAGAGTTCGATATCGAGCGAACCGTCTGAGCTGCGGACGGCATGATAGGTATCGAGCACCCGCCGGAACGCGGGATAAAGCGCCTCCGGCATCCCCGCCCGCGCATAGACAGCGCGGAAGCCGAGCGCACCCACATCGTGAATGAGCCGCCATATCCGCTCGTCGGGCACAGCCGTCAGTTCGGCAAAGGCCGCCTCGACAAACCGGATTTCGCCCGAACAGGCCGCACGCAGTATCAGCGTTGCCGTCAGGCGGCCGTTCGCCGCAAGCTGAACGACCAGCGCTTTCAGATCGTCCTTGCCCATCCGCTTGATCGTGTCCGCGGTGGTGCGTTCGCGCGCCTGTTCCTCGAGATTGGCGGCCACGCGATGGTCGACTTCGTGTTCTTCGACGAGATATTCGCGGATCTGCTCGGAGATCATTGCAATAAGCCGCTCGACGAGCAGCGCCGGCAGTTCGCCGCGCTTCACCAGCGGCGCCGCAACATCTGCGTCGTCCGCATAGCGCTCGGCGAGCATGGTTGCCGCCGCCTCGTTTATGACGGCGCCTGAATTGTGAACCAGCGTCAGAACCGCCGTCCTGTCGCCGCGATGTGCGATGGCCTCCGACACCTGTGCGCGCACTTCCGGACGTCCGGCAATCGCGCGTTGCTTGGCAGGCGAACCGTAATAGACCAGACCGACCAGATCTTCATCGGTCAGCACCGGCGAACGTTCGAGAACCGGAATGGCCACCTGATCGATATCGCGCGCGAGCTGCAGCACGATGCTGCGCGGCGCGGCTGCGTTGTCGGTCAGGCAGCGCGCCAGCGACTCGCGCACGGAAATGGCGACGTCGTGAACGAGATAGCCGAGAATTTCATGTGCAAGCTCGCGCTCGCGGGGGAGGAGCTCCACCTCCGCGAACTGGCGTGCGACTTTCGCCGCCACCTGCGCCCTTGCATTTTCCGACGGATCCGAGAGGAGACGCTCCACATCGGCAATCGTCAGCTTTTCCGAATTC
>JAJLKS010000052.1:0-3655 GCA_033838765.1 Alphaproteobacteria bacterium | reverse complement strand
TCCGGAAGGCCCTGATGTCGGCCTCCTGCCGGTCCAGATAGCCGGAATACTGCGCCTCGATCTCCACCTGCTCGGCGATATGCGGCTCGATATCCTGAAGCTCCGGCCAGATGGCGCCCAACCGCGCCACATCGACATCCGGATAGGCCAGAAGATCGCCCACGGAACGGGGAACGCCGTCCTGATTGACCTTCAGTCCCTGACGGGCAAGCTCACTTGGCGTAGCCGAAAGGCCCCCACAAAGCGCGCGGGCGGCCTCCAGAGCCGCTTCCTTGGCCCGGAAAGCCTCCGCCCTTGCCTCCCCCACGACGCCAGTCACGATCCCCGCCCCGGTCAGCCGCTGATCGGCATTGTCGGCCCGGAGCGTCAGCCGGTATTCGGCCCGCGAGGTGAACATGCGATAGGGCTCGGATACGCCCCGCGTGATGAGATCGTCGATCATCACGCCGGTATAGGCTTCCGCCCGGTCGAGGATGAAGGGATCGGCACCCTTCGCGGCCAGCGCGGCATTGAGCCCCGCCACAAGCCCCTGCGCCGCCGCTTCCTCATAGCCCGTCGTGCCATTGATCTGGCCCGCCAGATAAAGCCCGGGAAGTTTCCGTGTCTCAAGCGTCGGGGTCAGCTCGCGCGGATCGATATAGTCATACTCGATCGCATAGCCCGCCCGCTTCATCACCACCTTCTCAAGCCCCGGAATGGTCTTGAGAAAGGCAAGCTGCACCTCTTCCGGCAGCGCCGTCGAAATCCCGTTCGGATAAATCGTGTCGTCGTCGAGCCCCTCCGGCTCGAGGAAAATCTGATGGCTGTCCCGCTCGCGGAAGCGCACCACCTTGTCCTCGATGGAAGGGCAATAGCGCGGCCCCACCCCTTCGATCCGCCCGGCATAGACGGGGGAGAATTTGAGGTTCTCCTCGATGATCCTGTGCCCGGCCTCCGTCGTCCGGGTGATATGGCAGGAGACCTGCGGCACCGTGATTTCCCGGGTGAGAAAAGAGAACGGCACAGGCGGATTGTCCCCCGGCTGCTCCTCGAGAGAGGCCCAATCGATGCTGTCCGCCGCGAGCCGGGGCGGCGTCCCTGTCTTGAGGCGGCCAAGCTTCAGCCCGAGCCCGTAGAGCCGGTCGGACAGGCCGAGCGCCGGCGCTTCGCCCACACGGCCGGCCGGAATGCGCTCTGTCCCGATATGAATCATTCCACGGAGAAACGTCCCCGTGGTCAGCACCACACGCCTTGTGCGGAGCTGCCGCCCATCCTCCGTGATGACGCCCCGAACCTCCCCGCCCCCGACGATGAGATCGGAGACACCGCCCTCGATCACGTCGAGATTGCGGTGATTGAGGATCGCCTCCTGCATCGCCTGACGGTAGAGCTTGCGGTCCGCCTGGGCACGGGGTCCACGAACGGCCGGGCCCTTCCGCCTGTTGAGCAACCGGAACTGGATGCCCGCCGCATCGGCGACCCGCCCCATCAGCCCATCCAGCGCATCGACCTCGCGCACCAGATGCCCCTTGCCAAGGCCGCCGATAGCAGGGTTGCAGGACATCTCGCCGATGGTCGCGATCCTGTGCGTGACGAGTGCCGTGCGCGCACCTGCCCGCGCGGCAGCGGATGCCGCCTCGCAGCCCGCATGGCCGCCGCCGATCACGATCACATCGAATTCGCGCGTCATCGAAAACACCGGATGGAGAAAAAGTGCCAAAGAAGCAAAAGTGCTTGTGCCCGTAGCAACGGATTCGAGGGCTAGGTTCCGCAGAGCAATAAACGCCCCGGCATCCCGCGTCAAACTTTTCCACAGAGTCGAATCATGATTCCACCGAGTTGAGGATTCTCCTCCAAGTGCTTGTCAAGGAATCCAATTCGCCCCTTCTTCATGTTTCACGTGAAACAGCGCGCCCCTCGCCCTTCCCACCTTCGGTGGGCCCCTTCCCTCTCCCCTCCGGGGAGAGGGAGTGAGCCGTCGCAGACGGCGGAAGGGTGAGGGGCCTTCACTTGCCGATGCAGAAATCCCGGAAGATCACATCGAGCAGGTCTTCGACATCCACCCGCCCCGTGATCCGCCCGAGCGCCCGCGCCGCGAGCCGCAGATCCTCAGCCACAAGCTCCGCGTCGAGCCCCCGCTTCAACGCCTCAGTCGCCCGGGTGAGCGAGGCGGCGCAATCGCGCAGACCTTCGCGATGCCGCGCCCTTGTGATGACGGGATGCTCCCGCGCCTCATAGGCCGTCCCGATCCGCTCTCGCAGCGCCGCTTCCAATGCTTCAAGCCCTGCTCCCGTCAGCGCCGACACGCCAATGGCCCCTCCGGACAAATCCCTGCCCAGATCGCATTTGTTGAAGACGCGGATATCCCCCTCCCGCGCGAGCGCGAAATCGCCACCGGCATCCGGCGCGGCAACGACAATCCGCAGATCGGCGGCCTCCGCCCTCGCCAGCGCACGCCGCACCCCTTCCCGCTCGATGGCGCCAGCCGCCTCGCGAAGCCCGGCGGTATCGGCCAGCGTCACAGGCACCCCGCCGATGTCGAGCCGGACTTCGAGAACGTCCCGGGTCGTCCCCGCCTCGTCGGAGACGATTGCCGCTTCCCGCCTTGCGAGCCGGTTGAGGATGCTCGACTTCCCCGCATTGGGCGGCCCGACAATCGCGACCTCGACACCATCGCGCAACCGCTCGCCCCGCCCGCCATCGTCGAGATGGGCGGCAATCTCCCAGGACAGCGCCGCGATCTCCGGCCCGAGCTTTTCGATCAGATCGCCCGGCACTTCCTCATCGGGAAAATCGATCTCGGCTTCGGCATAGGCCAGCGCCTTCATCAGCCGTGCGCGCCAGCCCTCGTACAGGCTCCCAAGCGCCCCTTCCATCTGACGCAGCGCCTGGGCGCGCTGCGCTTCCGTCTCCGCATCGATGAGATCGGCAAGCCCCTCGACCTCGGTGAGATCGAGCTTCCCCGCCTCGAAACCCCGCCGCGTGAACTCGCCGGGCTGCGCCGCCCGCAGCCCCTCGATCTTCGCGAGCGCCGACAACACGGCGGCAACGACGGCGCGCCCGCCATGCACATGAAACTCGGCGACATCCTCGCCTGTGAAACTGTGCGGCGCCTCGAAGAACAGAAGGAGTCCACGGTCGAGCGCCGCGCCGGTTTCGGGGTCGCTGAAGCGCCGCAATTCCGCGACGCGCGGGCGCCCCGGCGCGCGCCCGGTCAATGCCTCGACGGCGCGGCGCACATGCGGCCCCGACAGACGCAGCACGGCAATGCCGGCGCGTCCCGCCGCGGAGGACAGGGCGTAAATCGTTTCCACTCCGAATCGATCCGTTATCGGTGGCTCTAGGATTCTTTCTTCGCGCTGTCTTTCTTGGCAGCCGGTTTCTTGCCGCCGCCCATCGCCGTCTGCGCCATGCCCCAGAGCAGGTTCTGGAACTGCTCGAGCCCCTGCGCGCCGACCGGCATGATCGCCTTCACGATCTGCTCGGGATCGATATAGGACATGTTGGACGCCATGCGCTTTTCGAGCTCGGCGATGAGACGCTGCTGCATCGGCTCGAGATCCGGCAGGCCCATCAGCCGCCGCGCTTCGACGGGCGTCAGTTCGACATCGATTGTGACTTTCATCGCCTTATCTCTTTCTCGACGGGGCCGCACTTATGGCCCACATTGCCGCAA
>JAJLKS010000051.1:0-1840 GCA_033838765.1 Alphaproteobacteria bacterium | reverse complement strand
AATACCCAGATCAAGAACCGCAAACTCTCTCTCTACAATTCGCTGACGCGGAAGAAGGAAGAGTTCGTTCCCGCCGATCCGAACCGCGTGACGATGTATGTCTGCGGACCGACGGTCTACAATTATGCGCATATCGGCAATGCACGGCCTGCCGTCGTCTTCGACGTGCTGGCGCGGCTGCTTCGCCGCCTCTATCCGCATGTCGTCTATGCGCGGAACATCACCGATATCGAAGACAAGATCATCGCCGCGGCGAAAGCACAGGGCGTCGAGATTTCCGTCATCACCGAGAAATATGCCGATATCTACCGCAAGGATATGGGCACGCTCGGCGTGCTCTCGCCCGATCTAGAGCCGAAGGCGACGGAAACGATCGCCGAGATGATCGCGATGATGGAGCGGCTGATCGCGGCGGGGCATGCCTATGCGGCGGAAGGGCATGTGCTCTTCAATGTGCCGAGCTTTGCGGAATATGGCCGTCTCTCGGGCCGCGACCGCGACGAGATGGTGGCGGGCGCGCGTGTCGAGGTCGCGCCTTACAAGAAAGACCCGTCGGACTTCGTCTTGTGGAAGCCGTCGGACGCCGACCAGCCGGGCTGGGACAGTCCGTGGGGCCGCGGTCGGCCGGGCTGGCATATCGAATGCTCGGCCATGATCGAGAAGCATCTGGGCGAAACGATCGACATTCATGGCGGCGGCATCGACCTGCAGTTCCCGCATCACGAGAATGAACTGGCGCAGTCGGCCTGCTCGCATGGGCAGGCGCCGCTGGCGCGTTTCTGGCTTCACAACGGGTTCGTGAATATCGAATCCGAGAAGATGTCGAAATCGCTCGGCAATGTGCTGCTGGTACATGACCTGATTAGCCAGGCGCCGGGTGAGGCAATCCGCCTTGCTCTCCTGAACGGGCATTACCGCCAGCCGCTCGACTGGACGGCGGAAGGACTGACGCAGGCGAGGCGCATGCTCGACCGGCTCTACGGTGCGCTGCGCAATCTCGCCGATGTGAAGGCGGAGCCCGCGAACGATGCGGCGCCCGATGCCTTTGTCGATGCGCTGCTTGACGACCTCAACACGCCGAAGGCGCTGGCCGTGCTGTTCGATCTTGCCAAGCAGGCCAATACGGCAACCGACCCCGGCACCAAGGCACAGCTCAAGGCGGCGCTGATCGGGGCCGGCCGCATGATCGGCATTCTCGAAATGGACCCGGAGGCCTGGTTTGCAGGCGGCGGGGCGGCATCCCATATAGATGGGGAGGAAATCGAGCGGCTGATCGCTGCGCGGAATGCGGCGCGCAAGGCCAAGGACTTCGCCGAGGCCGACCGTATCCGCGACGAGCTTGCGGGCCAGGGCGTTCAGATCGAGGATGGACCGCAAGGCACAAGCTGGAGAGTGGCGGGCTAGATGCTCAACGAGATCTACAACAAGCGCATTCTCGCTCTCGCCGCGGATATTCCGCATGGCGAGCGGCTTGCCGCGCCCGACGCCTCGGCGACGGCGGTCTCGAAGCTTTGCGGCTCCAAGGTGACGGTCGATGTGACGCTCGATGCCGAGGGCCGGGTGGCCGGTTACGGCGCCGATGTGAAGGCCTGTGCGCTAGGACAGGCCTCGTCCTCCATCATGGCGCGGAACGTTATCGGCGCGAGCGCGGCGGAGCTTCACGAGGTTGGCGCCGCCATGCGGGCGATGCTGAAGGAGGGGGCCTCCCCGCCGCGCGAGATCTATGGCGGCAAGTGGAAGGACCTCGAAGTGCTGGAGCCCGTACGCGAGTACAAGGCCCGCCACGCCTCGACGCTGCTCGTGTTCGACGCAGTGGAAGAGGCGGTGGAAGCGGCGCGTG
>JAJLKS010000050.1:0-4994 GCA_033838765.1 Alphaproteobacteria bacterium | reverse complement strand
AAACCCGTCCACCAGCGCGCGATAGGCCTCCGGATCGAGTCCGTTGTTGAAGCCCTCATTCGTGCCATAGCCCAGAATGACGAGATCGGGACGGAGCGCCGCGATCTGCGCCCGGACGATGCCGGCATCCCAGCGCGTCGTGACGGCGGCTGTGGCAGCAACAATGCCGTAACTGTCATAGCGAACGCCCGGCACGGCGGCCTTGCCCGCGGCCCAGCCGAGGAGCCGCACCGTCCCCGTGCCCGCCGGTGAAAGCCGCACCGCCTGCACATTCGCCGCAGGAACATGGAAGCGGATATAGCCGGGCTCTGCCTGCCGCGTTTGCAGGCGCAGTGGCGCCGCCTCGCCGAGCGTCAAAAGGAACGCGCCCGTCTCCGGCCCGCCATGGGCTTCGATCTCGATGCCGGAAAGAGGCGTGTCCGAAACGAGTGTGATGGCCGCCTCGCGCGCCTGCCCCTCGACGCGAAATCCCTGAATACCGAACGGGCCCGACGCATCCGCCGGCAGGCTTGAGAACACCTCCCATGGCCCGGTCATCGATACGGCGTAGCCGTCCGGCGCGTAATAGCGGAACGGTACGCCAGGCATGAGTCCGCGACCCGCATCGCCATACTGCGCCTGCCAGCGTGTTCGGAGCCCGCGCGTAAAGCCATCGAGCGAGATATGACTGTCGCCGAGATGGAGCACCGTGAGCGGGCGCGACCGCTCGCCCGCTTCAACCTGCCTTACCGCCTCATGGAATTTTTCAAGGCCCGGTGTCCCCGGCGCGCATTCGGCCGCCGCCGTGCGTCCTGCCATTGAAAAAAGTAGGAGCATGGCCGCCGCCAGCGGCAGCAAGGCGCGAACAAACGAAATATCAGTTCGTTGCGCCAAGCCAGAGCCAGTCGTCGGACCGTCCGGGCCGCCTGTCCGCCATGTCATAGCCTGCTGCCTTTCCGGCCGCCTCGACGGGTGCCGGAACATCGTCCGGTACCGCCGGTGACGACGCAATCCGGCCGCTATCCATATCCGCCAGCATCGCATTGGCGATCCGTTCACCGAGAAGCTCGTAGCCCGGCATCGTGAAATGAATGCCGTCTTCGGCGCGCAACAGCTTGGTACGTCCGAACCTGTCCGCACCATAGGCCGTGTAGCCGCCATCGGCGCCCGTCGCGAGGCCTTCGGTCCGCACGAAGCTGATGCTGTTGGCAAGAGCGCGCGCCTCGAAGATCGCATTGAACTGCGCCATGTCCGCGCCGAAACGCGGGCTCTTCATGACCGGCAGCTCCATCCAGTAGACCTGCGCCCCGGTCGCCTTCAGCGTCGCCGTGAAATCGTCGACGCGGCGTTCATAGATATCGCGCCAGCCCGGCTCGAACAGCGCATGACGCTTGCCGTCCTCGACGATGGGCTGACGGTCGTTCGTGCCCATGACGACAACGGCAATGTCGATCCGCGTTTCGGCGGCGATGCTGCGCACCTCTGCGTTCCAGTCGAAATAATCGGGACGGGAAAAGCCCGTGGCGACGCGCGACTTCTTGATGACGTTGAAGCGCTTGTCCTGCCGCAGCACGTGATAGAGCCCGGCCCAGGTGCCGTCGCCAAGCGAGTCGCCGAGCACCACCACATTGTAGCGGTCCCGCATTGCGGCGGGCGCCGCCGCCGGTGCGACGCTGGCTACATCAGCGGGAGTGACAGCCGGAACGGTATCGAGCGCCGCCGGCATCGGAGGTGCGTCCTGAACCAGAGCGGCGCTTTCCACGCCGCGCGGCGCAAGCTGCATGGGTTGCGCATTCGCGCTGGCCCAGAAAAAGAGGACCAGCGGCAAGGCGAGCCCGAGGAGCAGCGCCGCACGCTTCCCTTCCACCCGCCCCGATTTCGCGATGGCGCGCCCCGCCATAATGCCCCCGTCTTAACTCACTGGCCGAATTCGCGGCCCAATCCGGCACAGCGCCGCCCGGACCCGATCCCGTTGCGCTGACCAGTGCAGCAGACATGCCTGTTGGCCCGCCCCTGCCTGCCCCGAAATGAGACGAAAAGCTTAACCCTGCAGCCCCGGCTTGCCTAGGCCGCGGGCCTGCCGTCATCAAATTATTATGGAAAGATCATACGGCCGTGCGCAGCAGGTCGGAGACGACGCGCTCCAGATCCTTGAGCGAGGCGCAGGTGATCGCCCTGTCGCAATAGGGCGCAAGACGCCGCATTTCGCTGTCGCCGGAATTCCACATCGAGCGCGGCTCGGGGTTGAGCCAGATGACGCGCCTCGCACGGGCATGAACGAGCTTCAGGATATCCGCGCGGGGGTCGCCGTAATTGGAGCGTGCATCGCCGAGAATGAGCACCGTCGTGCGATGGTCGATGTCGTTCATGGCGAGCGACTGGAAGTCCTCGAAGGCGCGTCCGTAGTCGGTCGAACCTCCGCCGAAATCGCGCAATACGAGCGCCAGCGCCTGTTCGAGCCTCTCGCGCTCGAACATCTCTGTCGTCTCGCCGAGCTCACCCGAAAAGGCGAAGCTTCTGACATTCGGCAGCACTTCCTGCAGACTGTAGAGAAACATCAGCAGGAAGCGCGAGACCTGCGCGACCGAGCCCGACACGTCGCAGATCGCCATGACTTTCGGCCGGTCGACCTTGGTGCGCTTCCAGATCGTATGGAAAAGCAGCCCGTCGAACTCGATATTGGCCCGGATCGTGCGCCGCACGTCTAGCGTTCCACGCCGCGCTATCTTCTTGCGGCGCGAATGCATGGCGATAAGGCGCTTGGCCATCTTGCGCACGAGTTCGCGCATGATCCGCATGTCGGAGCGATCGACATTGGAGAGCCGCATCTTCGAGAGAACTTCCTCGCGGAGCTGGCGGCCTGAATTTGCGGTGAAGATTTCGAGCTGCTTCTCGACATAGTCGCGCACCTGGCCGCGCAACTCTTCGCGGGCCTGCATGAGTTGGGCCGCGCCATCGGTGTTGCGCGCCTGTTCGCGCCGCTCGATCTCTTCGTTGAGCCCGTCGAGTCCCATCAGCTCCATGATGCGGCGCGTGAACATGCCACGCTGGGTAAAGAGCCTGATGCGATTGAGATTGGCCTGGCGCGCGGCTTCTGCCAGCGCCATCTGGAGCGCCGCCTGATCGCCGCGCTCCAGCAGCGAAACGAGGTCGTCGCGCGGGCGAGGGCCCTCTCCCTGCCGCTCGCCGCCCTGTCCGCCGCCACCCGGCGAGGACGGCCCGTCCGCGCCGCTGCTTTCGCCGCCCTCGCCCTCTTCGCCTTCGCCGCCATCGGCCTGCTCGTCCTGTTCATTCTCGTTGGCAGCCGGCTCGTTGACCGAAGCAGGCTTCTCCTTGAACTGGTCGAAAGCGAAGAATGTGTCGAAGGTTTCGAGAAAGGCCTGCTTTTCATCGTCGCTTTTTGCGAGCACCTGCGAAAGTGCATCGCGCAGCGTCTCGCGCTCGTTGAAGCCCACGAGATCGATTACATTGCCGGCGTCGATCGACTCCGATGTCGAGACGCGGACATCGGCAGCCCGCAGAGCCCGGATGAAATCGCCGAGGACTTCGCTCATGGCCTACCCCGCCTGAACGGCTTTCGAGACCAGTGCATTCACCTCGCCATCGACATTGTCGATATCGTCCTGGAATTTCAGCAGCACATTGAGCGTGTTGCGGACGAGATCGGCGTCGAGTTCGCGCGCATGAAGAAGAACCATGGTCCGCGCCCAGTCGATCGTCTCGCTGACGGCGGGCAGCTTCTTCAGTTCGAGTTGGCGAAGCCCTTGCACGAAGGCAACAAGCTGGTTGCGCAGCCGCTCTTCCATTTCCGGAACGCGGGCAGCGATGATCCGCTGCTCAAGGTCCGTGTCCGGGAAGGGAATATAGAGATGCAGGCAGCGCCGCTTCAGCGCATCGCCGATCTCGCGCGTATTGTTGGACGTGAGGAACACGATCGGCGCCGTCCGCGCCTTGATCGTGCCAAGCTCCGGCACGGAAATCTGATAATCCGACAGCAGCTCCAGCAGGAAGGCCTCGAACTCGTCGTCGGACTTGTCGATTTCGTCGATCAGCAGCACCGCGCCGCCCGGCTGCCACAGCGCCTTCAGGAGCGGCCGCGGCTCGAGAAATTCCTCGGAGAAGAACGTATCGTCGAAATCGTGAAGCCGGGCCATCGACTCTTTCAGGCCTTGTGCGCCTGTCATCAGATCGCCGAGCTTCTCCTTCAGCACCTGCGTATAGAGAAGCTGCTTGCCGTACTTCCACTCGTAAAGCGCCTTTGCCTCGTCGAGCCCTTCATAGCATTGAAGCCGGATCAGCGGCTTGCCGACCATCTCGGCCGTTGCCTTGGCAAGCTCGGTCTTGCCGACGCCGGGAGGCCCCTCGACAAGCAGCGGCTTCTGCAGCTTTTCGGCAAGGAAGATGGAGGTCGCGATATGCGCGTTGCAGATATAGCCGCGCGTCTCGAAGCCCTTGCGGATGGCCTCGATGTCGCCGGTGGCGTCTTTCCGGTCGCTGGTCACGTATACGCAAGAGGCCGCCAGGGCCCCTTCCCTGATTTATGTCAATTTCGATGCCGCAACCTAGCACAGGGGGGCCGGAAGGCGTCATGGCAAAATCCACGCGGCCTGTGCAGCGGCTCGCGCGGCCTTGAACGCCTGTGAACGCTGCCGGCCTGACGCTACGCCCGCTGCATTTCCGCCAGCAGCCAGTTCTGGTGCGCGTGGATCGCGCCTTCGAGGTGGCTGAGGCGGCCTGCCCTCGCCACGCGGCTTTTCAGCCCCTTTTGCACGCCTTCGCAGGCCGGGAGGTCTTCCATATGGACGGCGAAAGTGCCCTCGCGCAGAAAATGTTTGAGAGTTTCGGCATCGGGCACATCGGTGGAAGCGGGATGGGCAAGCAGATAGACCGTGAGCTTGAAGCGGTCGACGCCCGCAATTTCCATCCGGTACCAGACGACGCTGTCGGAAAGAACGGCGATCAGCATTGAGGGATAGATGTTGAAAACCGAGAAGCCGCGCCGCGCTCTGTCCGGT
>JAJLKS010000049.1:0-8363 GCA_033838765.1 Alphaproteobacteria bacterium | reverse complement strand
GGCGGGCGTGTTCAACCTCGTGAATGGCGACGGCCCCGGCGTCGGCGCGCCGCTCTCCTCGCACCCGGATGTGGACATGGTGTCCTTCACCGGCTCCACGCGGGCGGGCATTCTCGTCTCGAAGGCCGCTGCCGACACGGTCAAGCGCGTCGCGCTCGAGCTTGGCGGCAAGTCGGCCAATATCGTTCTCGACGATGCCGATTTCGGCAAGGCGATCACGGGTTCGGTCTTCGGCATGATGTCGAATTCCGGCCAGTCCTGTAATGCGCCGACGCGCATGCTGGTGCCCGCGAAGCGCCACGACGAAGCCGTCGCCATCGCCAAGGCCGCCGCCGAGCAGGTCAAGGTCGGCGACCCGAATGCCGAAGGCACGGTGATCGGCCCCGTCGTTTCCGACGTGCAGTTCAACAAGATCCAGGGCCTCATCCAGAAGGGCATCGAGGAAGGCGCGACGCTCGTCACCGGCGGCACGGGCCGTCCGGAAGGTCTCAACAAGGGCTACTACGTGCGTCCGACCGTCTTTGCGAATGTCACCAACGACATGACCATCGCGCGCGAGGAAATCTTCGGCCCGGTCCTCTCGATCCTGCCCTACAAGGACGAGGAAGAAGCCGTCGCCATCGCCAACGACACGGTCTATGGCCTGTCGGGCTATGTGCAGGGCGAGCCGGAGCACGCCCGCAAGGTCGCGGCGCGTCTGCGCACCGGCAATGTGCACCTCAACCTCGCCGGCCCCGACCTCAACGCGCCGTTCGGCGGCTACAAGCAGTCGGGCAACGGCCGCGAATGGGGCGAATTCGGCTTCGAGGAATTCCTCGAAGTGAAGGCAGTGCTCGGCTACAACGCCGCTTGATCGAGCTTCCGGTTCGTCCGGACACGGAAAAGCCGGTGCGAGAAATCGCACCGGCTTTTTCTATGAGTGAGGCAATCCCACCTAGGGTGCAAATTTGGCGAGAAGCAGCAACTGGAAGAATGCTCTGCAAAATCGGTTATCGCCTGCTGCGTGGTCTGATGCGCACTGCAGTGCGAATATCGTGAAGGTCCACCCGCTGGGTGACCAATTGGCGCCGTAACTCTTGGAAGATTGGTTTTGTGCGATCCGGATCCTCAATTGTAACAATGAGTGAGAACGGCACCCCTTCAGCTGGAAATTGCGACTCAGCACGAACGACGCTCTCCACCTGCAACTGCCACTCGGTACTGTTGCCTACGCCGTTGCCAAAGTCCGCTGTGTAGCGCTTCGTGGGCCACCATTTCAGCCCGTGCGATATTAGTGCTCGCTCAGGCGGTGTCAGTCCGGCCGATCTAGGCAGGAAAGCTTGTGTAACTTGGTCGTGAAAGCTTGGGAGCCCGTCTGAGCGGTCTTTGGTTTGTCGTTGACGTAGCTTGGCGTCAAGATTGACGCGAACAAATTCAGTTCCAAATGCTTGGTCGATAGGCGGGTCATACACCAGAGTCATGCGTACTTTGCCACGGCAGGTAAGGGTGTTCGGATCGACAAGTGATGCAGGCCATGTGAAAGGAAAGCGCAGAATCGCGGGCCGCTTTTCTCCAATACTCAATCGACTCTCAAACACCATCGTGATCGAATGATCGTCTGTTTCTAGCATCGAGACGGCGTCTTTTGGCTGCCCGAAACCAACGAACTGTCGGGCTAGATCGCGGAGGGAGCGGTGGTTGAGGCAGTCGGGAATCGCAGCATCGTGAATCGCGAACGCACGCAATGTCCGCGTCTCCAATTGCTGTCCAGTGATGGCATCAAGGTTGGCAAGGGTTTTAGCAACAAGGGGAGCGGCAAAACTTGTGCCGCGAGTCTCGACCCGACTTCCGTCCAGTGCACAGGAAATCAGTGCGGTGGAATGAGGTGCGGTTGAGTCTCCTGTGCCGCCGTAGTGAGCCAAGTCTGGTTTGACGCCGACGCGTAACCCAGGGCCGCGTCGTGAATAGGTTGCGGGGGCGCCAACGATATGCTTACCCCCAGGTGGGTTGAGTGCGCCTACGGCCAGTGCGCGGACGCTTTCGCACGGCATGTAGATCGTGTCGAGGGCTGTCCGTGCAGCAATTGCGGCTATTGCCTGACGTGGTGTGCGCGGCCAGGGTGAACGCCACTCGGCGCCATTCAGATTGCCTGCGGAGTTGACGATAATGACGCCGTTTCGATCTTGTATCTCGTCTAAACGGGCTGCATAGATGCTGTAGAGATTTTGCTCGACTGGTGAGGTGACGTTGAGCGACATGTTGAATATCCGGACATTGTGGCTATCGCGCGCTTCGATGATCGCGGCTTCCATCTCTTCAAGAAAAGCTTCGAATCCACGCTGACCGTAAACGTCCAAAAAACGTCCTTTCGGCATCAGAGGAATGTCGACGACGTCGCAACCGTCCGGCTCCCGTCCGATGTCGGGCCCGTTCTCTCCCCGCGCCCCGATCAAGATGCCCGCGACGAGAGTCCCATGCGTAGGATCGCAGCCGTCTTCATCGAGATAGTCATAGCGTTTACGTATCCACGCTGAAAATATTGAACAGATACCCGTGTCGATTACGCCAACTTTTGGGTATGTTCCGTCCGCAACGCGCGCTGGTACGGAGAAATTTCCAGCGTTCAATGGGGTGCCCGTATTCGACGATTCTATAATTGCTGGAAAGCGAATTCGACGAACGAGCGGATGTGCGGCGATTACTGTGAGCACCTTCTCGTGGCGATTCACATCGATATCAATCTCTGCGGCAGCAGGTACCAGCGTAAGTTCACCGCGGACAGTCCGACGATCTTCAATTAAGGGTCTCGATGGCGCCGTGGTGACAAGCAGCTCAATCGAGGGAATGCCTCCGGGACTTGGTAGCAGGGCCGCGTACATTCCATCGCCGAGTTGTGCGATGTCACTTTGAAGAGTCTCGAACGATTGTCGCAGGCCTAGGATGTCGGCACCACGAATCACGTCGAGAGGACGCTGCTCGAACAATTCGACTATGTATCCACTGGCGGCTGAAGGATTGAGCATTGCATCCACTGCTGCCGCCGCCGCGAATTTGCGCTTATCCTCGGGTGAAGTGACCTCTATGAATTCGATCGCTCCTAGCTCAGATCGGGCTCGAGTGACGTAGTGGTACGGTTTGCCGGTTGTGCCGGAGATGCGCGTCTGTCCGGCTGGCTCGGCTGACTCAAAACGATTGCGCAGTCGTCTCAGGTGGAGACGAGGCAACCGATAGAAAAGCTCACCAGGCGCGCCGGCTCCAACACACGGGAATTGATCGGGGAGGAAAAGGGCACGATTCGGCCGGTACGATTTTGCGATTGCCTCAGGGCGCATTCGAACTCGAACATAGGTAACTGGGCCGTAGCGAGAGGTTGCAAGCGTTGCATCTATCTCGTCGAGTCTGGCGATCATTGCCGCCCTATGGACTGCGAACTCGGTATCTCTTTTCTCAAAGAAATCCTTGTCAGGCCCGGCGCGACCCGGTTCAGGTGCTCTAATAAACGAGTCATCATTCAAAACAATCTGCACGGGATTGTTAGGCATGGATGATCCTCATCTTAGCGTCATCGTCATCCGTCCACTCTGAGGACCAACGCGATATTTTGCTTTGGCTGCAATCAAACATCTTCGCCAGACTGTCCTGACGAACGCCGAGACCAGAGTGGAGAATGGAGCCAATGAACTTCGGCTCATCGACGAGAAATAGGCGCGCAGGTCCCATATCTGCGTCCTCAATACCTAATCGCGGCAGTAGGGCTTGGGTAGCTAGCGCAATAGCTCGGGGCGTGGGTTCGCTACCCGACAGCGCGAGGCTGCGCCGCAAGGCATCAGCAAAGGTCTTTAGATCGGATCCGGAACGCGGCCCCGCCACATAACTCAGCGTTTTCACTATGTCATCGTCAAGGTCAAGCGCACTCAGAAAGGTGTCCAACATCTTGAGACGTGTGGGCAAATCTGGCAGGCCAATACGCACATGATTCTGGAAACGACGCCATACCGCAGGATCGAGTAAGCCTTCGTGATTTGTAACCGCTATCGTTAGGCCTTTGCTGGCCCGAGCATCTAGGTTTTGAAGAAGCGTATTGACTACCCGCTTTAGCTCCCCCAGCTCGTGTGGATCGTCGCGCATCTTTGCAAGTGCGTCGAACTCGTCAAGGATGAGCACGCACCGGTAACGGTTGGCGAAGTCGAACAAGTTGGCAATGTTGCGCGCGGTGGTTCCCAAGAATGAACTTACGAGCCCGTCTATCCGAGCGTTGACGACGGGTAATCTCAGCCGTGCAGCGAGCGTCAGTGCAGTCAACGTTTTGCCTGTACCAGGCGGGCCGTAGAGCAGACATGAACGTGAGGGTTCTACACCGAGAAGTTTGAGCGCATCGGCGCGCTGCCACTCTGAAACTAGCGCGCCCATAGCAAGTTCTAGTGTTTCATCGAAAATTGGGGTCGGCTGCCCATCAGCAGGGGAGAGAAGAATTTCAGCAAGAGGAACGCTTGTCTCACGGTCAACCGGCGGGTGGACATTAGCGGTCAACTCATCGCCGGTGACTAAGGAGCGTGACACTTCCACATTGCTTGGTGAGAGCGTTTGGCTCCCGTCTACGTTAGATAGGAGTGAGTCGAGGGTCGACGCGCCCCGCGCATCGCCCGCTTTTGCTAGACGATCCCTGAGGCGCTCCACCTGCTTTCGAAATCGAGCGTCGCCGCTTTCAAGCCCAATCCGGCACAAGCTCTGAATCGCGGAAAAATGCTCCATACTTACGCAACCTTCATTTGGGGAAATATTCACTATTTCCATGAAATATGCATCAATTTCCTATTTGATGCAATATCTTGCTGGTATATTCTCTCGGGCAGCTTCTGATCTGTGCTAGCGCGGCTGCGCAAAACCGTCATCTCCCTCCCCCCTACCTCCCAGGTAATTGCGGCGCTGATGCCTCCGGCTGAACATGGCTCCAACGGATCAACAAACCCGGGGAGCCCTTTCATGTCATTCCGCCTTCTTGCCCTTCTCGCCGTCATTCTTGCCTTTGGCGCGCTCACGGTGCTCGCGCTGATGGAGGCCGGCTATCTCGGCATCTTCCTTCAGCATTTCGAGACCTATGCGGGGCTGCAGGTGCTCACCGATCTCGTGATCGTCTGTGTGCTCGGCATTATCTGGATGCTCCACGACAGCAAGACGAGCGGCGTCACGCCCTGGCCCTTTATCGTGCTGACACTCGCGGGCGGTGCCTTCGGCATTCTCTTCTATCTCGTGGCGCGGGAGCTCAAGTCCCGCGCGGCGGCGTGAGGGAGGCGGCAATGAGCAGCACCATGACGCCCGCCGGAACCGTGAAGCACTTCCTCGATATCATGATGGCGAAGGATTACGACAAGGGCCTCGCTCTCGTCGCGCCCGATGCCGAGTATGACAATGTGCCGATCGGCAAGGTTGCGGGGCCCGAAGGCATCCGCGCCGTGCTCGAGCCCTTCTTCGGTCCCACCATCACCAATGAATACAAGGTGATACGCGAGGTCGTGGATGGCGCGACCGTCATTCTGGAGCGGCTCGACCGGCATCTTCTCGACAGCGGCTGGGTGGAATTGCCGGTCACGGGCATTTTCGAGGTGAAGGACGGCAAGATCGCTCTGTGGCGGGATTATTTCGATGCGCCGACGCTGATGAGCAAGTGGCCGCTGGCGCCCGCGAAATAAATTTCGGGCGTCCTCTTGAATAGCGTCACGCTCGTTCCCACTTCGTTTCTATCTCCAGATTTGCGTCTTGAATATCAGGCGCGTGCCGGCGAAAGCGGCGCGCGCCTTTTCATTGTGCCTTCCACCGTTTCCTCGGTTCGTCCACGAAGAACATGGTGAGGACGGCGCCGGCAAGAACCGCGATAGAAAAGGAAAAGAGAGCCGTGAAGGAAAGTCCGCGCGCAATGAGGCCGCCCATGAGCGGGCCCATCGCCATCATCAGCGATGTGGCGGTGTTGAGCACTGCGATCCGCATGGGCAGGTCGTCGCGCGCGCCGAATTCGACGATGATGTTCTGGTTCGAGTTCTGAAAGCCGCCCTGTCCTGCGCCGAGCCCTGCAAAAACGAGCGCAAGGCCCAGCATGTTGTCCGTGAAGAGCAGTGCGACGGTCGACAAGGCCCAGAGGCCGACGGCGGAAATGAAGACGATGCGGTTGCCATAGCGGTCGGCAAGCGAGCCCCAGGCAAGGTTCGCGCATGTCTGCGCCAGCAGGAAAGCGGTCGAGAGAATGCCGAGCGTCGTGCCCGAGAGGCCGATGCGTTCGCCCGCGAAGAGAATGTAGAAGGGCACGGCCATGGTGCCGAGAGCGGCGAGCGCCGCCGCGGCGTAGAAGCGCGCGAGTGCGGGGTCGGCGCTGAGCATCGAAGGAATTTCGCGCAAGCGCCCGCCGAGTTTCGCGCGGGCGCGGATCGTCGGCGGTTCTGGCTCGCGCACCAGCATCAAGAGCGACAGGCCGACAGAGGTCAGCACGAAAGCCATGAGGAAGGTCGAGGCATAGCCATTGCCGAGAAGATTGCCCTCGACGAAATAATGCCCGCCCATCCAGGAAACGCCCGCCGCCGTGAGGCCTGCCGCGAAATTGCGGAAGCCGGTGAGGCGGCCGCGCAGCCGGAGCGGGATCACCTTTGCCATCAGCGTGTTGAAGATCACCGCCTGCATGCCGTTGAAGAGACCGAAGATGCAGAGAAAGGCGAGCGCGGTGATGAGCGCCAGATGCGGCGGCAGGAAGAAGCCGCCAAGCGCAAGGCCGAGCACGCCCGCCCGCATGCCCCAGCCGATGAGAAGCCCCATGGGCAGCACGCGCTTTCTGTGTTCGATCAGCGTCGCGCCGAAAATCGAGGAGGCGGAAGCGCCGAACCATTGCGCGGCGAGTGCAAGGCCCACGGCGAATTCGGAGCCGGACAGGAGGAAGATATAGGCAGGAACGAATGTGGGCGCATTGACGAGGCGGAAGCCCGTCTGGCCGAGCAGTCCATGCGCGAGGTTCGCGGCATAGTTCCGCTTCAGGTTCGCCTCGATCTCGGCTTCATAGGCGGTTTCCGCCTCGGCGAGTCTGGCTTGCCTCTCCTCCTCGGTCAGCGACTGGTCCATTCCGCAAATCCGGTTTCGGGCCGCTTCTTCCCGTCTGACTTGGGGGCGGCGCCGGGCCTTTATAGACCCGTTTGGCCGATCGGGTCAGTTCGCCTGCCGTAAAAGTTTCAGGGAGAGCTGTTCGCGGGCGATCAGGCCTTCAGCCATTCCCCGCGGGCGCGGGCGCCGGGGCCTTGTGCGAGCGTGGCGGCAAGCCATTCGAGAAGCGACAGGGCGGCGGATTTGCCGTCAGCGCCCTTTTCGGTGAGGGCGAAGGGCGGGTTCACGATAATCATGCCCGAGCCCGTCATGCGCATCGGGTCCGTCGCCATAATCTGCAATTCGAGGGCGAGCGTCTTCGGCGGCCCGTCCGCCGCCAGCCGTTCCAGAAATTCGCCGGAGACGGCGGGGTCCTTCAGCGGATACCAGATCATGTAGGTCCCGGTTGCGAAGCGGCGATGGGCTTCGGCCAGCGCTTCCACGAGCCGGGCATATTCGTCGCGCTGCTCGAAAGGCGGATCGATCAGGACGACGCCGCGCCGCTCTTTCGGCGGCAGCATGGCCTTGAGGGCGGTGTAGCCGTCCACCTCATGGGTCTTCACCCGTCCGTCGCGGCGGAAATTGGCGCGCAGCGTTTTCGCGTCCTCCGGGTGCAGCTCGCAAAAGGCAAGGCGCTCTCCGGCCCGCGCCAGATGCGCCATCAGCGCGGGCGATCCGGGATACCGGCTGAGCGGGACACCGCCCAGCGCGCGCACGGCATCGAGATAGGCGGCGAGCGCCGGGTGCGGTGCGGGCGCATCGAGGAGGCGGGCAATGCCGTTCAGATATTCGCCGGTCTTCTGAGCCTCCTCGCCGCCGAGATCCGTCATGCCGGTGCCGGCATGCGTGTCGAGCATGAAGAAGGGTTTGTCCTTCTTCTTCATGTGCCCGATCACGAGCGTCAGCAATGCATGCTTCATCACATCGGCAAAATTGCCGGCGTGATAGGCGTGGCGGTAGTTCATAAAATACCGATGGCGACAAGGATGGCGGCGATACCGCCCGCCGAAAGTGCGAATAGCGACAGGGCGGGCACGAGGCCGCGTTCGCGCCCCGCAAAGGCGAGCGTGTAGGCGCCCTTCAGCAGATTGTTGGACGTCGCCGCCAGAAGGATTGCCGCCGCATCGAAAGTGAGCCTTGCGTCGCCATGCGCCGATTGCGCCACCGACAGCACGAGCGGGTCGACATCGGTCACGCCGGCAAGCGCCGCAAGGGCGAAAAGGCTGCTTTCGCCGAATTCCGGCCGCGCCCAGCCGACGGCGACC
>JAJLKS010000048.1:0-2690 GCA_033838765.1 Alphaproteobacteria bacterium | reverse complement strand
CGCCGTGACGCGCAGGCGCGCCGGAAAGGTCTGTGGATGTTCCGGATCGATATCCCAGGTCGCATCTATCCAGCGCTGCGCATCGCCATCGAATTCCTCGAGCGCCGGCGCATCGATCGGATAGATGGTTACGCCCTCGCCCGGCATCATGATGCCGACGATGCGCTCGCCCGGCAGCGGAAACATCTCTGGCGCAAAGCGTATCGCAAGTCCGGACGCCCGCCCGGTCACGCGCACCGAACCGCGGCCTTCATCCCTGCCATTCGCACGGCCACCGCGCTTTCGGCTTGCCTTCGGCGCAGGCTCTTCCGGATAGACGGTGAGCAGCACCTGTTCCGCGCTCAACGTTCCGTCGCCAACCGAAGCGAGCAGTTCGTTCAGATCGTGCTTGCGCAGCGGCCCGAGCGCGCGTTCGAGGATCGTGTCGCCCCCGTCGCGGCCCGCAGCCTCGAACGCGGTCTTCACGATCTGGCGGCCCAGCTTGCTGAATTCGGCCTGCTTGGTCGCGCGGATCGACCGGCGGATGGCGGAACGCGCCTTGCCGGTCGCAACGACTGCTTCCCATGCCGGCGACGGCTTCTGCGCCTGGGAACGGATAATTTCGACCTCGTCGCCGTTCTCGAGCTTCGTGCGAAGCGGCATATGCCGGCCGTTGATCTTGCAGCCGACGCAGGTATCGCCGATCTCGGTATGCACTGCATAGGCAAAGTCGATCGGCGTCGCACCGCGCGGCAGTGTGATCAGCAAACCGTTCGGCGTGAAGCAGAACACCTGATCGGAATACATCTGCAGCTTCGTGTGCTCCAGAAACTCTTCCGGCGAGGCGCCATGCTCCAGCATTTCGATGAGCTGGCGGAGCCATTTGAACGTGGCCGCAAATTCGCCTGTCGCATCGCCGCCCGCGGCCTCCTTGTAGAGCCAGTGTGCCGCAATGCCGTACTCGGCAACCTCGTGCATCTTGCGCGTGCGCACCTGAACTTCCGCGCGCTTCTTTTGCGGGCCAATGATCGTCGTGTGCAAGGAACGATAACCATTCGCCTTCTGCGTCGAGATGTAGTCCTTGAAGCGCCCCGGCACCATCGGCCATGTCGTATGCAAAACGCCGAGTGCGCGGTAGCAGTCCGGTACATCGTCGACGATGACGCGGAAGCCGAAGATGTCCGAGAGCTGCTCCAGCGAAATCGCACGGCGCTCCATCTTCCGCCACATGGAGTAAGGACGCTTCTCGCGGCCGATCACCTCGCAGGGAAGGCCCGCCTCTTCAAGCTTCGCCTTGATCTCGGCGGCAATCTTCTTCACTGCGTCGCCGGTCGACTCGCGAAATTCGTTGAGCCGCTTGATGAGCGCCTCGCGTGCCTCGGGGTTCAGCTCCTTGAAGGCGAGATCTTCCAGCTCTTCGCGGATTTCCTGAATACCCATGCGGCCCGCGAGCGGCGCATAGATTTCCATCGTCTCCAGCGCGATCCGCTGACGCTTCTCGGCGGACGAGATGAAGTGGAGCGTCCTCATGTTGTGCAAGCGATCCGCCAGCTTCACCAGAAGCACGCGGATGTCGTTCGACATGGCGAGCAGGAATTTGCGGAAATTCTCCGCCTGCTTCGACCGCTCGGACGTCAGCTCGATCCGGGTGAGCTTGGTTACGCCGTCCACGAGCCCGGCCACCTGCGCTCCGAAGAGACGTGT
This sequence comes from Alphaproteobacteria bacterium, assembly GCA_033838765.1. GTDB lineage: Bacteria > Pseudomonadota > Alphaproteobacteria > Parvibaculales > Parvibaculaceae > Parvibaculum. Next base: position 1,007 of record JAJLKS010000048.1, on the reverse strand, counting down.
GAGCTCGTCCATCGTCGAGCCGGTATCCTCGATCGTATCGTGCAGCAGAGCAGTGACGATCGTCGCGGTGTCGAGCTTGAGGTCGGTCAGGATGCCGGCAACTTCGATCGGATGGGAGAAATAGGGGTCGCCGCTTGCCCGCTTCTGGCTGCCATGCTGCTTCATGGCATAGACATAGGCGCGGTTGATCAGGGCTTCGTCCGCTTTCGGATCGTAGCCGAGCACGCGATCGACGAGCTCATACTGACGCAACATGCCTTCGATTCTCCCGTGACCTTCCTTGCAACAATCCTAACATCCATATGCGGCCGCCATGCGGCCAAAACACGCAAGGCCTGCGCCGAAACGAAAAGCGCCGCCCCTTACCTTGCGGCCGGGCGGCGCTTGAACCGGATAGCGTCTGGGCCTTGAGGCCGTCCTCCGGCCCGGGTCACCCGTTCTCAGTCTTCCCCGTCCATATCGTCGGCATCCGCCGACTTCTGCTGCGGCGAGTCGATCTGGCTCTGGATGGCGCGGAGCAGCTCTTCCTCGCTCATGCGGTCGCCACCGCCTTCCGCGGAGCCGAACGTGTCCTGAACCTCGACGCTGGTCTCGCCGGCCATGAGAAGCTGCATGTTCTCGACTTCCGGCTCTTCCGTATCGACGCGGCTCTGCATGGAACCGATGAGGTCTTCGCGCAGGTCTTCCGGCGTTATGGTCCGTTCGGCAATTTCGCGCAGCGCCACGACGGGGTTCTTGTCATTGTCGCGGTCGACGGTCAGCTCCGCGCCTGCCGACATGGCGCGTGCCCGGTGCGCCGAGAGCAGAACCAGCTCAAAGCGATTGGGCACCTTGTCGACGCAGTCTTCAACGGTCACGCGGGCCATTGCACAAAACTCCAGTATTCAGGATCCTGATTTGGCCCTGTATGTAGGGGCAGACACCTCAGAAAGCAAGCAAGAACAGGCTCTTAGGGCCCATTCTTCGACGATTTCAGCCTACGGAAATACTAAGCCGGCCATCCTCCC
>JAJLKS010000047.1:0-5646 GCA_033838765.1 Alphaproteobacteria bacterium | reverse complement strand
CGCCGCCTCGAAGCTCGCCGGACGGCTTTCCAAAGTGCCGGGCGTTGAAATCCTCAACAGGAATTTCTTCAACGAGTTCACCCTGCGCCTGCCGAAGCCGGCCGTCGAGGTCGTGGATGCGCTGGCGGACAAGGGGGTGATCGGCGGCGTGCGTGCCTCGCGCCTGCTGCCCGGCGTCAAGGAGGTGGAAAATCTGCTGATCGTCGCCTCTACGGAAATCAACACGGAAGAAGACCGCGCCGCCTATGAAGCCGCGCTGAAGGAGGTGCTGTGATGTCCGGCATGAACAAGCAGGGTCGTCCGACCTCCATTGCAAACACCGCGCATGGCGGCACGCACAATACATTTACCGGTAACAAGGCGCTGGAGCTGGAAGAGCCGCTTCTCTTCGAACTCGACAATCCGGGCGCCTGCGGCGTCGATCTCGACGAGCCGGAAGACTATGCCTCGCATCTCGGCAATCTGGCGCGGCAGGGCCGCATCGGCCTGCCCAGCGTGTCCGAGCCGGAAGTCGTCCGCCACTTCGTGCGGCTCTCCTCGAAGAACTATTCGATCGATGCGGGCCTTTATCCGCTCGGCTCCTGCACGATGAAGCACAATCCACGCCTGAACGAGAAAATGGCGCGGCTACCCGGCTTCGGCGATGTGCATCCGCTGCAGCCGCAGAAGACGGTGCAGGGGGCGCTCGAACTTATGTACGAGCTCGGCCACTGGCTGAAGGAACTGACGGGCATGCCCGGCGTCACGCTTTCGCCTAAGGCGGGCGCACATGGCGAGCTTTGCGGCATGATGGCGATCCGCGCCGCGCTTATCGCCCGCGGCGAGGACGAGAGCCGCTCGCGTGTGCTGGTGCCGGAATCCGCGCATGGCACGAACCCCGCCACCGCAGCCCTGCTCGGATACAAGGTCGATGGCATCCCGGCAAACGCCGAAGGCCGCGTCGATCTTGAAGCTTTCAAGGCGAAACTCGGTCCGGATGTTGCAGCGATCATGCTGACAAATCCGAACACCTGTGGCCTTTTCGAGCGCGACATCGTGGAAATCGCCGAGGCCGTGCATGAGGCTGGCGCCTATTTCTATTGCGACGGGGCGAACTTCAACGCGATCGTGGGCCGGGTGCGGCCCGGAGATCTCGGCATCGACGCCATGCACATCAACCTCCACAAGACCTTCTCGACGCCGCATGGCGGCGGCGGTCCGGGCGCTGGACCCGTGGTCTTCTCGGAGGCGCTCGCGCCCTTCGCACCGCTTCCTTATGTCGTGAAGGAAAAGGATGGCAGCTTCCGTCTCGTCGAGTCGGAAGAGGATGCGAAGGCCGATGGCACATCGCCGTTCGGCCGCATGACCGCGTTCCACGGCCAGATGGGCATGTTTACCCGTGCCCTTTCCTACATGCTGAGCCATGGCTCGGACGGGTTGCGCCAGGTCGCGGAAGATTCCGTGCTCAACGCGAACTACGTGCTTGCCTCCCTGAAGGACGACCTGTCGCCTTCCTTCGAAGGGCCCTGCATGCATGAGGCACTGTTCGACGACCGCTTCCTGAAGGGCACCGGCGTCGAGACCCTCGACTTTGCCAAGGCGATGATCGACGAAGGCTACCATCCGATGACCATGTATTTTCCGCTGGTCGTCCATGGTGCGCTGCTGATCGAGCCGACGGAGACGGAATCGAAGCAGTCGATCGACCTCTTCATCGCGACGCTGAAGGATCTCGCCCGCGCGGCGAATTCGAACGACAAGGCCCGCTTCACAGGCGCGCCATACATGTCGCCGCGCCGCCGCCTCGACGAAACGGCGGCAGCCCGCAAGCCGGTGCTGAAATGGGCACCGCCCTCGCCGGCGCAGGCCGCGGAATAATCATCGGCTCAGGCCCGCGCCCGGCGCGGGCCTGAGGTATGAGCAGGGGGAGGGGAAACCATGCGCCTCAGCGCAGGTCGCATCGTACTTGCGGTGCTGGTGATCGTCATCGCCGCCGTTGCCGTGATCGGCGTCGCCAAATGGCGCGAGATCAATCGTGTGCGTTTCGTCACGAGCATGTTTTCCGGCGAAGAACAGGTCGAGCGCTTCCGTAACATGGAAGCCTATTTCCCCGTCCGCGCCTTCCGCCGCTCCGGCCCTGTTTCAGAGTTGAGACAGGGGGAGGCAATGGTGTTCCCCGAATCCTATGAATATGACGGCAAAACGCGCGACACGGCCACGCTGCTCGACGAGACGGATACGACATCTCTGCTGGTGGTCAGGCGCAACGGTACATTGATTTACGAGAACTACTGGCGTGGCAATGAGAAGGACACGCACTGGATTTCCTGGTCGGTCGGCAAATCCTTTCTCTCCTTGCTGATCGGGATTGCCGTCAGTGAAGGCGCGATCGGAAGCATCGCCGAGCCGATGGAACATTATGCGCCGGAGCTGAAAGGCACCGCATATGAAGGCGTGACGATCCAGGATGCACTGGAAATGTCTTCTGGCGTCGGCTGGAACGAAGACTACAGCGACCCGGAATCCGACATTGCCCGCTTCGGACGTGCGCTAGCTTTCGGCAGTTCGATGATCGAGTTCGCCAAGACACTCTCACGTACGCATAAGCCCGGCACGGTCAACTATTACAACAGTATGGATGCGCAGGTGCTTGGCCTGGTGCTGGAGCGGGCAACAGGCATGAGCCCGAGCCGCTATCTTGAAGACCGCGTTTGGTCGCGCATCGGCGCGGAGCATGACGGCTACTGGGTTCTGGACGACACCGGCGCCGAGCTTGCCGCAGGCGGCGTTTACGTGACGGCGCGCGACTATGCCCGCTTCGGCCTCCTCTATCTCAACGAAGGCAAACTGAACGGTAGCGAGATTGTGCCGGCGGATTGGGTCCAGAAGTCCCGTACGCCCGGCGCCGAACGGCTGATGCCCGGCCCGCGCGAGGATTCCGATACGGAATGGGGGTACGGCTATCTCTGGTGGCTGCCGCGCGCAGCCGATGGAGCGTACGCAGCGGTCGGCATCTACAACCAGTTCGTCTATATCGATCCGGCAAGCGGCATCGTCATCGTCAAGACCTCGGCCAACAGCGGCTATGGCCAGACCAATGATGAATCCAGCTATCGCGAAGACGAGACCGTAGCGCTGTTCGAGGCGATTGTGGCGGCAGCCGGTGAATAAGGATGGCTTCTTGCGGCTCGCGCTTGCCAATGAGAAGAACCGCGAAATCCTTTCCCGCCTGCACGAGCTTGGCCTTGAAGATTGCTGGCTTGTCTCGGGCTCGCTTTTCCAGTCGGTCTGGAACGGATTGACCGGCCGCGCAGTCGGCTACGGTATCAAGGACTACGACGTCTTCTATTTCGATAGGGAAACGAGCTTCGAGGCGGAGGACCGCGCCATCGAGCGGGCCCGGAGCCTCTTCGCGCCGCTCGGGCTGGAAGTGGAGTTGCGCAATCAGGCGCGCGTCCATCTCTGGTATGAGGCGAAGTTCGGTACGGACTATCCGCCGCTTCGTTCGTCCTGCGAAGGCATTGACCGGTTTCTGGCGCCTGCCTGCATGGTGGGCATTTCGCCCGATGGCCGCGTCTATGCGCCCCACGGCTTCGGCGATATTGAGGCCATGACCATCCGCCCGAACCGGGTGCCGAATTTCAGCGCCGAGCGCTACGCGGAAAAGGCCGCGCGCTGGAAGGCGGTGTGGCCGGAGCTGACCGTGATCCCGGCCTGAGCGAACGCAACAAAAAACCCGCCCAGGCTTGCGCCGGGCGGGCTTTTTGCGGAGCGTTGCGTCCTAGTGGAGCTTTGCCGCGAGGTCGGCAATCGACTTCTCGATCAGCTTGGCATCGGTACCAGCATCGACCTTCTCGGCGATGACGCGCTGTGCCGCGCCGATCGCGACATCCGCCGCCACCGAGCGGACATCGGCAAGCGCCTGGGCTTCCGCCTGGGCGATCTTGTCCTGAGCGATCTTCGTGCGGCGTTCAACCTGCGCTTCCATATTGGCGCGGGTTTCCTTGGCCAGATTTTCGGCCTCGGTCTTCGCCTGGGCGACGATGTCCTCGGCTTCCTTCATCGCCTCGCGCTGCTTGCGCTGGTAGGAGGCGAGCAGCTGCTGCGCTTCCTCGCGAAGGCGGCGGGCTTCATCGAGTTCCGCCGCAATGTCGGCCGCGCGCTTGTCGAGCGAGGCCGCCACGGTACGGTGGACCTTGAAATAGCCAAGGATGCCGAAAAAGGCGAAGAGGCAGAGAAAGATCCAGAATTCAGAAGTGGCGAACATGTGTCTTTCTCCTGGGCTCAGGCAATTTCGCGATCGACGGCACGTTCGGCGGCGCCGCGGTCGGATTCCCCGAGAAGCCGGGTAACGATCGTGTCCGCCACATCGACGGCAACGGCACGGACATTCTGGAGGGCGGCATCACGCGTGGCCGCGATCTGCTTCTCCGCATCCGCAATCTTTTCCGCAAGCCGGGCTTCGATGGAAACGCGCTGGCGTTCCGTCTCTTCCTGCAGGCGGTCACGTGTTTCCTGCGCGATGCCTTGCGCCTTGGCGCGGGCTTCCGCAAGAGCGGTCTCGTAGGCTTCGATCGCCTCTTCCGTCTGCCGCTTGTACTGGGCGGCCTGGTCGAGATCGTCCGCGATGCGATCGCGGCGCTCCTCGAGCACCGTGGCGATGCGCGGCAGCGCCACACGGGACATCAGCAGGTAGAGAGCGACAAAGCTCAGAACCAGCCAGACGATCTGGGACTCGAAGGTCGAGGAATCGAAAGGCGGGAAGGTGCTGGAATGCGCCTCTGCCGGAACTTCCGTTCCGGCGACGAGTCCATCACCCGCTTCCTGAGCCATTGCTTCGTCGATCATGGGAAACTCCGGTCGGTCAGGCGGCCTGCCGCCGGCCGCCCCGTATGGAGCAGCCGGCCGGCCGAACCGCGATCAATCAGACGAAGAGCAGGATCAGCGCAACGAGCAGCGAGAAGATGCCGAGCGCTTCCGTCACGGCGAAGCCGAAGATGAGACGGGCGAACTGGCCGTCTGCGGCCGAGGGGTTGCGGAGGGCGCCGGCGAGGTAGTTGCCGAAGATGTTGCCCACGCCGATGGCTGCGCCACCCATGCCGAGACAGGCGATACCGGCGCCGATGAACTTTGCTGCTTCTGCTTCCATGATCAGGTGCTCCTGTTAGGACGTTTGGAAGGTTAGGGAACGGCCGAGGAGCCGCAACCATTTCGTTGTTTAGTCTGGCGCCCCGCGCCCGTGCCTCAGTGGCCCGGATGCAGCGCGTCGTGAAGGTACATGCAGGTCAGAATGGTGAACACATAGGCTTGCAGGGCGGCGACGAGGAACTCGAGCGCCGTCAGCGCGACGATCATGAAGAGCGGCAGGATCATGCCGACAAAGCCGACCGCGCCCATGGCCATGAACGTCAGAACGAAACCCGCAAACACCTTCAGCATGATGTGGCCCGCCAGCATGTTGGCGAAGAGACGGACTGAGTGGCTGATGGGGCGGGAGAAATAGGAGATCACCTCGATCGCAACGACGAGCGGCAGCAGCGCGATGGGAACGCCGCTCGGCACGAAGACCTTGAGGAAGCGCGGTCCGTGCAGCACGAAGCCCGTCAGCGTTACGCCGATGAATACGGTGATCGCGAGCACGAAAGTGACGATGATGTGACTCGTCAC
>JAJLKS010000046.1:0-6988 GCA_033838765.1 Alphaproteobacteria bacterium | reverse complement strand
CAATATACACCGCGGCGCAGCTGTGGATAAGTCGGAAAATGCGCGCAGAGTCAGGCACGTGGCAGCGTGTCGCGGCGGCCACAGCGGCCCGGCGGTGCCCCCGCCGGGCGCCACCCGTCCCTGGTCGAGGAAGCTCCTGAGCTTCCGGCTGCGGCTCGGGTGCTTGAGCTTCCTGAGCGCCTTCGCCTCGATCTGGCGGATGCGCTCGCGGGTGACGGAGAACTGCTGGCCGACTTCTTCGAGCGTGTGGTCCGTGTTCATGCCGATGCCGAAGCGCCTGCGCAGCACGCGCTCCTCGCGCGGCGTGAGCGAGGCGAGGACGCGCGTCGTCGTCTCGCGCAGGTTCGACTGGATCGCCGCGTCGATGGGCAGGATCGCGTTCTTGTCCTCGATGAAATCGCCCAAGTGGCTGTCTTCCTCGTCGCCGATCGGCGTTTCGAGAGAGATCGGCTCCTTCGCAATCTTGAGGACCTTGCGCACCTTTTCGAGCGGCATGCCGAGCTTTTCGGCAAGCTCTTCCGGCGTCGGCTCGCGGCCGATCTCGTGCAGCATCTGGCGCGAGGTGCGCACGAGCTTGTTGATCGTCTCGATCATGTGCACCGGGATGCGGATGGTGCGCGCCTGGTCGGCGATCGAGCGCGTGATCGCCTGCCTGATCCACCAAGTCGCATAAGTCGAGAATTTGTAGCCGCGGCGATATTCGAATTTATCGACCGCCTTCATCAGGCCGATATTGCCTTCCTGAATGAGATCGAGGAACTGCAGCCCGCGGTTCGTGTATTTCTTCGCAATGGAGATGACGAGACGGAGGTTCGCCTCCACCATTTCCTTCTTGGCGATGCGCGCCTCGCGCTCGCCCTTCTGCACCATGGCGACGATGCGGCGATATTCCTGAATGTCGAGGCCGGTTTCGGAGGCGAGCGTCTGGATCTCGTTGCGCAGATCCTTCACCTGATCGCGCTCATCCTTCGTGAAGCTCACCCAGCCCTTGCCCTTGAGGCGGCTGACGCGGCGAATCCAGTTCGGATCGAGCTCATTGCCGAAATACTGCTTGAGGAATTCCTCGCGCGGCACGCCGTGGCTTTCGGCAAGGCGCAGCAGACGGCCTTCGAGGCCCATCAGCCGCTTGTTGATCGCGTAGAGCTGCTCGACGAGCGACTCGATACGGTTGTTGTTGAGCGAGAGGCTTTTCACCTCGTCGATGAGATCGGAGGTGAGCTTCTGGTATTTCTTTTCCTGCGCGGAGGGCATCTCCTCGCCCTTGAGCGCGAGCTCGACCTTCTGGTCCTGCAGCTTGCGGAGCTTCTTGTAGTCGCCCGCGATCTTGTCGAAGGTTTCGAGGACCTTCGGCTTCAGTTCCGCTTCCATCGCGGCGAGCGACATGTTGTTTTCGTCCTCGCCGTCCTCATCGACCTCTTCTTCCTCCGGCTCGATGCGCGGCGGCGCCTCGCCCGCAAGGGCTGCTTCCGAATGGTCGATCTTCTTCGCGTCCGGCCCGGCATAGGTGGCGTCGAGATCGATGATGTCGCGAAGGAGAATCTTCCCCTCGTTCAACTCGTCGCGCCAGATGATGATGGCCTGGAAGGTGAGCGGGCTTTCGCAAAGGCCTGCGATCATCGTCTCGCGGCCGGCCTCGATGCGCTTGGCGATGGCGATTTCGCCCTCGCGCGACAGAAGCTCCACCGAGCCCATCTCGCGCAGATACATGCGCACGGGATCGTCCGTGCGGTCGAGCGCCGTCGATGTGGTGGTCGTGGTGGCGACGGCCTTGCCGGTCGTCTCTTCCTCCTCGTCATCGTCGGAGGCGTCGGCGCCGCCTTCGCCCTGCTCGTCGGCCTCGTCGTTCTCGACGACATTGATGCCCATTTCGGAGAGCATCGAGAGCGTGTCCTCGATCTGCTCGGACGAGAACTCCTCGGAGGGCAGAACCTTGTTCAGCTCGTCATAGGTGACGAAGCCGCGCGCCTTGGCGGCCTTGATCATCTTCTTGACCGCCGCATCCGACATATCGAGGAGCGGGCTGTCCTGCGATGTTTCGGGGGCTGCTTCCGGAGCTTCCTGTTCCGCCGTCTTGCTCGCCATTCACACTTTCTCCGACATGCCGGGCTTCCAGCCGCTCCCATTGAGGGAACCCACGGGCCGGAAAGCCCCATTTCTCGATCCAGATAGGTCAAACGGACGGGAAGAACCAGAGCCACGCACCGAAAGCGGAAAAAGACCGGAGAGACATGCGGGGGATTCCCGGATGCCTGCACCCAATCGTTCCATGTGCTTTCAGCCTTCGCTTCCGGCGTCCCCTTCGCGGAACAAATTTCCGCAACCGCCCGAAGCCGCTCTGCCCTCGAAATCCCGCTGCTGACCGATCCCCGTTAAAATCCGACTTTGCCCGGGATGCTGCCCAGACTAAAGCCCGTCCGCCGGTTCAGCGCGCTCAAGCTGCGCATGAATGGCCTGCAGACGGGCGAAATTCTCTTCCGTCATCTCTTCCGCGAGCGCGCGCTCCGCGGCCTTCAATTCCGTTTCCAGCACGATCACGCGCCGGTGCCTCGCAAGCGTGTGGAGGAAGCCCGCCTCCGCCTCGTCCGGCGCCGCATCGGGCCACGCAAACCTGTCGCTCCTGAAAGCCGGACCGGCCTCAAGCCGCCGCGCAATATCCGCCAGATTCCTGCTCTGCAAGTGGCCCTTCAGCGCCTCCCTTTCAAGAGGCGCATGGAGGGCCGCTATATCTATGATTTCATTGCGTAATCTGTCAAGCGCCGGGGTCCTGATCTCGATTCGCGAGATATCCTCTGCGTAATTCTCAAGAAGTTCCGGGTGGTTAAGCATCGTGAGGAGCAATAGCCCCTCCCGTCCCTGCTCGCCCGAAGCGCCGCTGGCAAGCGCCGAACGGCGCAGTTCCGGGGTCACCGGCGGCATATAGGCCTCGCCCCGGGCAAAGCCGCCCCGGCCCCGGACATTGCCCCGGACGTTGCCCCGGCCCCCGAAGCCACCCTGAAAGCCGCCCCTGAAACCGCTCTGGAGCCCGCCCTGACGGAAGCCGCCGCCCTGCCGCAGCGCGCCGCCGAAGAACTTGCGCACCCGGTCGCGCAGCGCCTCGGCATAATGCGCACGCACTTTCGGGTCGCCGATCGCGGCGACAGCCGCCTCAAGGTCGGCCTCGAGCTTCGCGCGGCGCTCCGGCGTGTCCCATGAACCCGACGAGATTTCCTTCTCCCACAGCATGTCGGAGAGCGGCCGGGCCTTTGCCAGTATCTCGCGCATCGCCTCGCCCCCTTCCTCGCGCACGAGGTCGTCCGGGTCTTTCCCTTCCGGCAGCAGCGCGAAGCGGAGCGAATGGCCGGGCTTCAGCATCGGCAGCACACGCTCGACCGCGCGATAGGCGGCGCGAAGCCCCGCCTTGTCACCGTCGAAACAGAGGATGGGTTCGGGCGCCATGCGCCAGAGAAGCCCGATCTGGTCTTCGGTAAGCGCCGTGCCGAGCGGCGCAACGGCGTGGTGTATGCCGCCCTGCGCCAGCCCCACCACATCCATATAGCCCTCGACGGCAATCACCGTGCCTTCGTCATGCGCGGGCTTGCGCGCGCGATGGAGATTGTAGAGCTGGCGGCCCTTGTGGAAGAGCGGCGTCTCGGGCGAGTTGAGATATTTCGCCTTGGCATCGCTTGCGAGCGCACGGCCCCCAAAGGCGATGACGCGGCCGCGCGCATCGGCGATCGGAAACATGACGCGGTTGCGGAACCGGTCGTAAGGCTCGGCAATATCAGGCCCGCCGATGACAAGCCCCGCCTCGATCATCTGATCGATGGTGACCCGTCGTGAGGTCAGATAGCCCATCAGTTCATGCTTGCTGTCAGGCGCATAGCCGATACCGAAATCGTCGATGGTCTTGCCCTTGAGCCCGCGCCTGTCGAGATAGGCCCTGGCTTCCGCGCCCGCGCCTTCGGCAAGCTTCTGACGGAAGAAGCCCGCCGCCATTTCCATCACATCTATAAGAGTGGCGGCTTCCTTGTCGCGCTCGGCGGCATGCGAGTCGCGCTCCGGCATTTCCATGCCGGCCTCGGCGGCGAGCCGCTCCACCGCCTCGATGAAGGTGAGGTTCTCGGTCTTCTCGAGAAACTTGATAACGTCACCATGCTCGCCCGACGAGAAGCAGTGATAAAACTGCTTGTCGTCATTCACCGTGAAGCTCGGGCTTTTCTCATTGGTGAAGGGCGACAGGCCGATGAACTCCCTGCCCTGACGGCGGAGCTTCACCTTCCGGCCGACGACATCCGAGACGCGGATGCGCCCCTTCAATTCGTCGAGAAAGCCTTTGGGGAAGGACATGGGGTGAAGCCGCTCCGGGGATGTGATGGCCGATCATTCTGCCACCCGCCCCGTCGCGAAGCGAGTCGGCCCTTACGCCAGCTTCTCCTTCACGATGGCGCCTGCCCGCGCGAAGTCCATCTGGCCGGCATGGCGCTTTTTGAGTTCGCCCATGACGCGGCCCATATCCTTGATGCTGGCAGCGCCCGTTTCCTTGATGACGGCTTCGACGGCGGCGGCGGTTTCGGCATCGGAAAGCTGCTTCGGCAGGAAGCTCTCGATGATCTCGATTTCTTCCTTTTCCTGCTGGGCAAGTTCCATCCGCCCGGCTTCCTCGTAGATGCCGGCCGATTCGCGGCGCTGCTTCACCATTTTGGAGAGGACTTCGAGGATTTCCGCATCGCTCACGCCCGCATCGCGACCGTCTGTGCGGCCGGCAATGTCGCGATCCTTGAGGGCGGCCTGGATCAGCCGGAGCGTCGCCATGCGGCGCTTGTCCTGCGATTTCGTCGCCTCGACCAGTCCTTGCTTGATGCTTTCGCGCAGGCTTTGGCTCATGGCCCACCTCCAATGAAAAGGGAGCGCGGCTTACTCATACTCTCGCGCGCTCCCGGAATCGGCGCCACGCTAAACCAAAGCCCCGGCCCTTGCAATCTCGGAACGCAATGCCGCGCCCGCACCAAGCATATGATTTCATTGGGTTATTTTGATCGCAAGCCTGCTTGACGGAATCCGGCCTATCCCTTAGTGTCCGCCAAATTCAACGGGAAACCGGGTCTTTCCGCGCGCGGGCGCATGCCGCACCGCGCCGGTTCCTTACGGTCCGGTTCCTCCCCTGGAGTTGCCGCTATGGATGTGACGACGAAAGCCGCCACGGAACGGCGCGAGGCAGAAAGCCCGCAGCGTTCCGGGGAGGAGTCGTCATGAGCGCAGCGCCGCCCGACACCGCGACCAAGACGCCCAAACCAAGAGAAGCAAGCTCCATGACCGCGACCGAAAAACCGACTGCCCTCCTCGTTCTCAAGGATGGCACGGTACTTTCAGGGCGCGGCGTCGGCGCCATCGGCGAAGCGGTGGGCGAGGTCTGCTTCAACACGGCGATCACCGGCTATCAGGAAATCCTCACCGACCCCTCCTATGCCGGGCAGATCATCACCTTCACCTTCCCCCATATCGGCAATGTCGGCACGAACGACGAGGATATCGAAACCTCGAACCTCGCTTCGGCTTCCGGCGTGCGGGGCATGGTGATCCGCGCCGATATCACGAACCCGTCGAACTACCGCGCCGCGCAGCATCTCGATCAATGGCTGAAGGTGCGCGGCATCATCGGCCTTTCCGGCATCGACACGCGCGCGCTGACGCGGCGCATCCGCGAAAAGGGCTATGTGGACGGGCTGATCGCGCATGACCCCGCCGGCAATTTCGACATTCCCGCGCTGCTTGAAAAGGCGCGCGGCTGGCCGGGCATGGTGGGCCTCGATCTCGTGAAGGACGTGACCTGCGGCCAGTCCTATTCCTGGCACGAAGCGACATGGGCATGGGACAAGGGCTTCACCGAGGGCAAGGCGCTCAAACACCGCGTCGTCGCCATCGATTACGGCATCAAGCGCAACATATTGCGCTGCCTCGTGAGCGCGGGCTGCGAAGTGACCGTGGTGCCGGCCGAAACGAAGGCCGAAGACATTCTCGCGCTGAACCCCGACGGCGTGTTCCTGTCGAACGGACCGGGCGACCCGGCCGCGACCGGCCAATATGCCGTGCCGGAAATCAGGAAACTCGTCGAGAGCGGCAAGCCCGTTTTCGGCATCTGCCTCGGCCACCAGATGCTCGCGCTCGCGCTCGGCGCGAAGACGGAAAAGATGCATCAGGGCCATCACGGCGCGAACCATCCGGTGAAGGACTACACGACCGGCAAGGTCGAGATCACCTCGATGAACCACGGCTTCGCCGTCTCGCGCGAGAGCCTGCCGGAAACGGTGGAAGAGACGCATGTCTCGCTCTTCGACGGCTCGAATTGCGGCATCCGCCTGAAAGGCAAGCCCGTCTTCTCCGTGCAGTATCACCCGGAAGCCGCCCCCGGCCCGCAGGACAGCCACTACCTCTTCGACCGCTTCGTAAAGCTGATCGAGGAGGGGAAGTGATGGCGCGCGCGGGACTCGCGTCCCCCCTCACCCTTCCCGCCTTCGGCGGGCCCCTTCCCTCTCCCCGTTGGGGAGAGGGCTATAAGTTTGCAGCCATTCTTTCCCTCTCCCCCTCGGGGAGAGGGAGGGAGCGGGCGTCAGCCCGCGGAAGGGTGAGGGGGCGCCTCACCCAGTGCGATCAGGATCATTTCCAGCACGCCATCCGTATTGGCGAGCACATCCGGGTTCCAGAAGCGGATAACCCGGTAGCCATTTTCTTCAAGAAAGTGCGTACGCCGCAGGTCGGCGGCATTATCCGCATGCTGACCGCCATCGGCCTCCACGATGAGCATCCGCTCGGCGCAGAGAAAATCGGCGATGTACGGTCCGATGGGCACCTGACGCCTGAACTTGAAACCGCCGAGCATCCTGTTACGCAGACGCGACCAGAGGCGGGCTTCCGCCTCTGTCTGCATCATGCGCAGATGCCGCGCACGGGGCACATTCTGGCGCTTCATATGCCGCGGGGGGGGGGGGGGGGGGGGGGGGGGGGGGGGGGG
>JAJLKS010000045.1:0-6536 GCA_033838765.1 Alphaproteobacteria bacterium | reverse complement strand
CGTGAATTCCGGGCTGTCGATCACAACCACAATGTCCGGCTTCTGCTCGGTTGCATGGCGCACCGTCTGCCAGATACGGCGAAGGATCAGAGGCAGTCGCGGAATGATCTCGCGCGGTCCCATCACCGCGATGTCGGACATGGGGAATATCGAGACGATCCCGCGCGACTCCATTTCCGGGCCGCCGACACCGGAGAACCGCAAAGGCGACGGGGAGAGTTCAACGAGCGCGTCCATCAGACCCGCGCCGTGCACGTCGCCGGAGGTTTCGCCGGCCACAAGCATCACATGCCTTGTATCGCCCGTCACGGACGAGACCTTTCGATGCGATCGCGGCCGAGGCCGACCACGAAAATGCCTGCCTTGTTGGCCGCGCGCGCCACGGCCTCGCCATCGACGATCAGCGCACCGCCTGCCTCGACGGCAATTCCGGCCAGCCCCGCAGCAGCGACATTCTCAACTGTCCTGACACCGATTGTCGGCAGGTCCACCCGCCGCTCCTGACCAGGCTTGGACAGCTTGACAAGCACGCCTTCCCGCGCGCCGTCATGCCCACGCATTTCGGGTGGCAAGGTTCCTATCCTCTCCAGCATCCGGTCCGTACCTTCCGCAGCCTCAAGCGCAAGCACGACACCCCGGCAGGCAACGGCGCCCTGTCCAATATCGAGAGCGCCGATGGCAAGCGCAGCCCGGACCGCGACATCGATGTCGCTATCCTGCTCCGGGGTCGGCGCCACGCGCGTCAGCACCGCCTCCGGCGCGAGCAATTCGCCTGCGACCTCATGGGCACCGATTACGCGGAATCCGTGTTCTTTCTCGAAATAGTTTGCGAGGCCCCGCAGGAGGCCATCATCGCCCTGCATCAGCCAGCGGGCGACACGCGGCATGAGCTGCCGCCCGGTCTTGTCCGGCAGTATTGCGGCGAGGCTCGGCCGCTTCACGCCGCCAATCAGCACAATGTCCTCGCAGCCGTTTTCCTTCAGGAGACGGAGGAATTCGCCCATGGCACCGATCCGCACCCATGCATGCGGAAATCGCTCGATGCCCTTTTCGGCAGCGCCTTCGATACCGACAACAAACACGTCGCGGCCGGCTGCCAGGGCGGCTTCCGCCAGTGCTTCAGGCAACGGGCCGCTGCCGGCTGCGATGCCGAGTTTTCGGGGTTTGCCGCCGGTCTCCATCGGACGCGATCAGGCCGCCCGTTCAGAACGGGGCATGCAGATTGCGCGGTCCGATTCCGAACGGATGAAGTTCACGATTTCCATGACTTCCGGCTTGCCGGCATATCGCTCCGCCGCCGTTTCCACGCGTTCGCGCAGCGTGCCTTCTTCCGCAAAGAGAAGCACATAGGCCTCGCGCATGGACTGTATCTGTTCGCGCGTGAAGCCGCGGCGCTTCAGGCCAATGAGATTGAGGCCCATCAGATGCGCGCGATTGCCGACAACGAGACCATAGGGAATGACATCGTTTTCAACGGCGCTCATGCCACCGACGAAGGCGTGCTTGCCGACGCGGCCAAACTGGTGAAGCGCCGCGCCGCCGCCGAAGATCACGTAATCGTCGATCTTGCAGTGACCCGCGAGCATCACGTTGTTGGAGAAAACGACGTAATCGCCGACGATTGAGTCATGGCCGACATGCGAGGCTGTCAGGAACGCGCAATGGCTGCCGACGCGCGTTACCATGCCGCCGCCTTCGGTGCCGGGGTTCATGGTTACGTGCTCGCGAATGAGGTTGTCCGTACCGATTTCAAGGCGGCTCGGTTCGCCCTTGTATTTCAGGTCCTGCGGCGCATGACCGATCGACGCGAACGGAAAAATCTGCGTCCTTGCACCGACGGTCGTGCGCCCTTCGACCACGACATGCGAGTGGAGAACGACACCTTCATCGAGCTTCACATTGGCGCCAACGACGCAATAGGGGCCGACAGTGACACCGGGCGCGAGCTGCGCCTTCGCATCGACTATCGCTGTCGGGTGAATATTGGTCATTTTGAAGATGCACCTGCGATCATTGCGCCGAGATCGCATTCGGCAACAAGCTGACCGTTCACACGGCCCTCACCATGATATTTCCAGACCGGGCCACGGCTCTGCAGCTTCGTCATGTGCAGTTCGAGCACGTCCCCCGGCACGACCGGCTTGCGGAACTTGGCGCGGTCGACCGTCATGAAATAGACGAGCTGGTTGCTGCCCGACGTTCCGAGATTGTTGATGACCAGCGCGCCCGCCGTCTGCGCCATCGCTTCGACGATGAGAACGCCCGGCATGACCGGGTGTCCCGGAAAATGTCCCTGAAAGAACGGTTCGTTATTCGTCACGTTCTTGATACCGATCGCCGACACATCGCCCTTCATGTCGATGATGCGATCGATCATCAACATCGGATAGCGATGCGGAAGAAGTTCAAGAACCCGCTTGATATCGGCGCTATCGAGCTTTTCCGGCGCCTCAGCCTCGCTCATAGGATCATCCTTCCAAGATTACCGTCGCTATTCATCTGTCTTCGCAGCGGCTTTCGTGCGCCGCCCGAGCTTGCGCAGTTCGACCACTTCGCGCCGCCATTCCGCGATCGGCTTGGCCGGCACACCGCCATATTGCTGACCGGCCGGAACATCATGCACGACCGCGCCGCGCGCCGCGATCTGGGCGCCGCTATTGATGGTGAGATGACCGGTTACGCCAACCTGCGCGGCGAGCACGACATAATCGCCGAGCTTGGCACTCCCTGCGATACCCGTCTGCGCAACGACGACACACCCCCTGCCGATTTCCACGTTGTGGCCGATCTGCACGAGGTTATCGATCTTGGTACCTTCGCCAATCACCGTGTCCGGTCCGGCGCCTCGGTCGACCGTCGTGTTCGCGCCGATTTCGACTTCGTCCTGTATGATGACGCGCCCGAGCTGCGGCACCTTTTCATGCCTTGGATAACCCATCGCAAAGCCGAAGCCATCCTGACCGATGCGAACGCCAGGATGGACAATCACGCGATCGCCGATATGGGCATGGCTCACCGTCACATTCGGTGCGATGAAGCAGTCCTTCCCGACCGTACAGCCTTTGCCGATACTGGTATTGCAGCCGATGATCGTGTTGCGGCCGATTTCCGCATGGGCACCGATCGAGGCGCCGGGCTCGACAGTCACGTTTTCACCGAGCTTCGCCGTCTCGTGCACATAGGCACGCGGGTCAACAGCGGCGCGGTTACCGAACGTGTCGCTCCCATGCGTCGCATCGGGATGAAAAGCCTGCGCGGCAAGGGCGAAGGCCCGGTAGGGCTGCTCCGTCAGCAGGAGCAACATGCCCTCCGGGGCCCGGTCGGCGAATTTCGGATGGAGGAAACAAGCGGCCGCCGCCGTCTTCTCGAATGCCGGAATATATTTCGGATTGTCGAGAAAACTCACCTCGCCCGGCCCCGCCGCATCGAGCGGCGCCACACCTTTGACGAGATACGTAGGGTCCGCTCCGGGTCCCAGGGCCGCACCTGTCCGGCTTGCCAGCTCATCGAGTGGCAAGGCCTTTCCCGGAGTAAAAAACCGCTCGTCCGCCATTGAATCCGCATCCGGGCCGCCGAGGCGGCCCGCCAGTGCATCCGCCGCCCTATTACTGACCGTTCGCGGCCTTCTGGGCCGCTTCCATCTCTTCTTTCGTCAACGGCTTCACATCGACCTTGGCAAGCTTCTCGTTCAGCCGCTTCAGAACTTCTGCCGAGATGTCGAGATCGGCACCGCCCGCAAGCACGACAGCCTGATCGAGAAGAATGGTGCCGCCCTTCTCCTTCATGATCTCGGCGAAGATCGGACGAAGTGCCGCCTCGACCTGAGCCTCGGCACGCTGGACTCCGAGCTGCAGGCCCTGCTGCTTTATCTGCATGGACTGCTGGAACTCGATGTTCCGCTGCTGCAGACCCTGCGCCCGCTTCTGGAGATCTTCCTGCGACAGCAGCGCGCGCTCATCGGAGAGCTTCTTGGCGTCGGCCTGAAGTGCATCGTCGGTCTTCTTGCCATCGGCCATGATCTTCTTGGCCTGTTCTTCGTACTGGCTGCGAATGCTCTGGCCGGCTTTCGACTGCGCGAACACGCCCTGCGTATCGACGACAAGAATGACAGCCGGTCCCACCGCCTGTGCCGGGGCAACGCCGAAGCTCATGCCCATGGCAAGAGCGGCAACGGCAGCCATACGCTTTACACTCAACTTGAAACTCATTTCAGAGCATCCCTCATTAGTCTTGTTGCAGGCTGCCCCCCGGCAGACCCGATTAGAACGAAGTACCCGCACTGAAGCGGAACGCTTCCTTTTCGTCATAGGGCTCATCCAGGAGCACATGCGCGAAATCGAGACGGATGGGTCCGAACGGCGACTGCCAGTAGAGGCTGAGACCGACAGAGGCGCGCGGCGCGAAATCGTCCACGACGCCCGGATAGATTGTCGCGTCATAGTCGGCGAGACCGATAAAGCCGCCATCCGCAAAAACCGACGTGCGAACACCCAAGGCCTCAGGCAGGCCGTTCGGAAACGACAGTTCCGCCGTGCCGAAGATGTATGCAAGCGCGCCCACCGCGTCCTTGTTGGGCGATGCAAGGTCGCGCGGACCGACGCCGCCACGTGCGAAGCCGCGGATCGTGTTGCCACCCTTGAAGAAATGGTCGGCCAGAGGCACATCCTCGCCCATACCCTGCACATACCCGCCATCGAGCTTCCAGCTCGTCAGGAATTCTTCCGTGACCTGATAGTAGTAGCGCGCCAGCAGTTCGTTCGAGATGTAGCGTACGTTACCGCCAAGACCGGCAAAATTCTGGGTGAAGAGGAAGTCCCAGCCGCCCGTCGGGTCAACAGGGTCGTTCCGGTTGTCGTAGTAATAATCGTAACCGATGATCGAGCGGTACTTTTCACCCTCGGCCGCCTTCACGATGTTCGAGGCCAGCGGATCGACGTCGAAGATCTCGTCATAACGGAACTGGTAGCGCACCAGGAATCGCGATTTCTCCGAAAGCGGGAAACCGAAGCGAAGGCCAAAGCCCTGCGAACGCGAGTTGAACGACGACTCGTTCTGATAGTTCGTTTCGCTGCCGAAGAGATCGAAACCGCCCACAAGATTCCGGTCGAGGAAATAGGGATCGGTATAGCGGAAGTCGATCAGCTGCCGGCGCTTCGAAATCGAGAGGCTGGTCGAAAGCTGCAGACCGCGGCCAAGGAAGTTCCGTTCCGAAAGCTGGATACCGGCCACGGCATTGTCGAGCGTCGAGAAGCCGGCGCTCAGGGAGAGGGAGCCTGTCGACTGCTCCTGCACGTCGACATTGATCACCGTCTTGTCCGGCTCGGAGCCAGGATCCTGCGTGATGTCGACCTTCCCGAAGAAGCCAAGCGCGCGGATATTCTTCTCGGAGCGGTCGAGCAGAACCTTGTTGAACGCATCGCCTTCCGACATGCGCATCTGACGGCGGACAACCTTGTCCAGCGTGCGCGAGTTGCCGGTGATGTTGATACGCTCGACATAGACGCGCGGCCCTTCCGTGATCTGGAAGGTCAGGTCGATCACCTTTTCATCGGCACGGCGGCGGACACGCGGCCGCACTTCCGCGAAGGCATAGCCGCTCGTACCGGCGGCATAGGTGAGGTCGTCGAGCGTCTTGTCGATCAGACCCGCGTTGTAGATATCGCCGGTCTTGGGAAGCAGCAGCGCCTCAAGCTCTTCCATGTTGAGCTTGTCGAGTTCGGTCGTAACCGCGATCTCGCCGAATTCGTAGATTTCGCCTTCATCGACCGTGAAGGTGATATGGAAGGCGCTGTCGTCGCGCCGGAGGTCGGCAACGGCCGAAACGACACGGAAGTCGGCATAGCCGCGCTGCAGATAATAGCGGCGCAGCAATTCGCGATCATAGGTCAGACGATCGGGATCGTAGCTATCGGACGACGACAGGAATTTCCACCAGGCGGACTCGCTCGTGGAGATGACTTCCCGCAGCTTGCCGTCGCTGAACTGCTCGTTGCCGATGAAATTGATCGAGGCAATCTTGGTCTTCGGACCTTCCGTGATCTCGAATACAAGGTCGACGCGGTTCTGAGGCAGCTGAATGATCTTCGGCTCAACCGTCGCCGAGAACCTGCCGCCGCGCCTGTAGAGTTCGATCAGGCGCGTGACGTCGCTCTGCACCTTTGCGCGCGTATAGACGGTGCGGGGCTGAAGCTGCACTTCCTGCCGCAGATCGTCTTCATTGATCGCGCTGTTACCTTCAAAGGCGACGCGGTTGATGATCGGATTTTCGACGACAGACACTACCACCCGGGTTCCGTCCAGATACATCGAAACGTCGGCGAAGAGTCCCGTGCCGAAGAGTTGCTTCAGCGAGGCGTCGGCAATCTGCGGATCGTACTGCATGCCGGGCATCAGCAGCATGTAGCTCCGCACCGTACCGGATTCGATGCGCTGGTTTCCCTGCACGGCAATTTCGGTGATGTAGGGCGCTTCGGCGCGGGCCTGCCCGCTCATGCCCGGCAATCCGGTTGCGACAATCGGCACAACAAACATTGCCG
>JAJLKS010000044.1:0-1759 GCA_033838765.1 Alphaproteobacteria bacterium | reverse complement strand
GATAGGCGCGCAGCGCCTCGCCGCTCTGTCTCATGGTGCGGTCGAGATCGAGAAGCACGCAGGTGGAATTCCGCCCTCGCGCCTGGCCGATGGCGATGCATTGGCGGACGGAGGCACGCAACGCACGATGCTGATCGCTGTCGAGAGCGGCAAGCGCCTCACGCTCCGCGGGCAGCGCAGACCAGTTCACCTGCTCCTCGGCATTCGCCGCCACGGGCGCGGCCAACAGAAAGGCCGCAGCGAGGCCGGACAGAAAAAGGCGTTTCATCCTTCGCTCCCACTATTCTTCGCCCCCGCAGATCAACCGATAAAACCGAAATGTGGCAAAAGATGTCCGATAGGCCGGGATGAACCGGTCCAAGACGGATTGGAGAAGGACTTTCACGTCTCTTTCCCGCCTACCAAAGCTCGTCCGGCGGGTGGCCCATCACGGCTTCGGCGATGCGCCGCGCCGTCGAGGGCGTGACGCCCTGGGGCAGCGCATCGGGCGGGAAGAAGCCGCTTTCGGCGATTTCAGGCGAGCGGCGCGGCTCATGCGCATAGGCGCCATGCGGCACGACGTAGAGCGCCACATGATCCGACTTGAACTCCCGGAAATTCGCATAGAGGCCGACCAGCCGCGCCTCGCCCGTGAGCGTGACGCCGACTTCCTCTTCCAGCTCGCGGCGCAGCGAGGTCAGCATGGTTTCGCCCCGCTCCACCCCGCCGCCCGGCAGATACCAGCCATGGACATAGGTGTGGCGGACGAGCAGCACGCGGCCTTCGGCATCGAGGACGAGGCCGCGGACGCCTGCCGTCAATGGGCGGCGCAGGCGCCAGTAGAGGCGCAGGAGCGGCCGGGACATGTTCCAGATGAAGACGCGCGGATTCGGCATGGGCCGCAGACTAGCATGTCCGTTTCACTTGTGCCTTTAGATGTCGTCAACCCTATGGGCTTACTGTCTGGCGCAGGGCAGCGCCACGCGCCGCCGGGGCAAGAGTTTTGGGCAATACCGGGTCATGGGTCTGTTTTCGCTGTTCAAGGGCAACAAGAAGCTCGAGCCGCCGCCTGCGGAGGCCGCGCCGCCGGTGACGCCGGCTGCGATGCAGCGTGCGCTGCGCGCAACCGCCGTGACGAAGGGGTCCTACAACGCCGCGGAACTCGGCGAGCGCATTGCGACCGCGCTATCGACCATCGAGACGGCGGTGCTTGCGATCGACGCGATCATGGACCGGCTGCGCGAAGCGGCCGACCTTGTGGCGGATGCGGGCGCGAGCGCAGATGACGGACGGCGCGCGCTGCTTGCGGGACGCTATGACGAGCTGCGCGAGGAGATCGACGCGATAGCCGGTTCCGCGACGCATAACCGGGTGAACCTGATTTCGGGACGGCGCGTCGCGGGGAAACAGACGACATTCGACATCGCATTCGACGAGGATGCGCGCTCCGGCGTCGCCATCCCGATCGCCAACCTCACCTCGGGCGAAGCGGGACTTTCGCTTTCACCGCCACGCGAAGCCTTTGCGCCGGATGAGGAAGTTGCGGCGATTGCCGCGGAGATCGACGCGGCCCGCGCCATGGCGGCGCGCGTCAGCGACCGGCTGGTCGATCATGCCGCGCTCATTTCCGAGCGGCTTGCGCGCCTCATGGAAATGGCCGGCCCCCGCGAAATCGGCACAAGACTGCCGACCGGTGCCGACCCGCAGGAAGAGACCGCACCCGCCATCGACCCGGCCATGGCGGAAGTGGAGGAAAAGCTGCGCGCGCTTTCCGAGCGGC
>JAJLKS010000043.1:0-1866 GCA_033838765.1 Alphaproteobacteria bacterium | reverse complement strand
CGCCGGTGCAAAACGCCTTGTTGCCCGCGCCAGTCAGCACGATCGCACCGATCTCCTCGCTCCAGCCCGCCTTCAGAAAAGCGTCGATCAGTTCGACGCAGGTGCGGGGGCGGAACGCGTTATAGACCTTCGGACGATTGATGGTGATGGTCGCAACGCCATTTTTCTCATCATACAGAATGTCTTCGTAGTCCATGAAAATCCCCCGTCAACCGTGCATTGAGAGACCGCCCGAGACGCTGATCGTCTGGCCGGTAATGAAACTTGCATCGTCGCTCAGAAAGAATGCGACCATGCCCGGATAATCGTCCGGTTGCGCCAGGCGGCGCATCGGGATCGCCTTGGTGAGCGCTTCGGTCAGACGTCCGCCGCCCGACGCATCCACGGAGGCGAGCAGCGGCGTGTCCGTCGGCCCCGGACAGATCGTATTGAAGGTGACGCCCTTCCGGGCGAACTCGCGCGCCATCGTCTTCATGAAGGCGATGACGCCGCCCTTGGCCGCGGAATAGACGGCCTCGCCAGACGAACCCACACGGCCCGCATCCGACGAAATGCTGACGACCCGACCGGCACCCTGCTCGGCAAGCCGACGCGCAACGACATGAGTGAGATTGAGCGGCCCGTAAAGATTGATGTCGATCACCTTTTTCCAGAAATCAGGCTCTGTCTGGATAAAAGGCTTCGCCTCGTCCCAACCGGCATTGTTCACCAGTCCATAAACCTGACCGGCCGCCTTTTCGAACGCATCGACTGCCCGCGCCACTGCCGCATAGTCGGTGATGTCGACCTTATAGGCCCAAGCCTCTCCACCCTTCTGGCGAATTTCGGCGGCGGCGGCCTCGGCACCCTTCTCGTTCATGTCGAAAATGGCGACCCTGGCACTCTCTTCGCCAAGCCTGAGCCCAATCGCCTTTCCGATACCGCTTGCGCCGCCGGTAACGATGATCGGCTTCTGATCGAGTCCTCGCATGTTAGTCGCCTCCCTCGCTGCACCGCTTCAGACACATTTTTAACTTTGCCATAGCAATGGCGGCACACTTTTTCTAATACTAGTTCGATTTTCGAGGGAGGTGCAACATGTTTCGAACGTACATTAGATTTACGGTCGGCACCGCCAAACAGGCGGCGAGGGGGCGTTTGTGACGAGCGAGCAAAGCAAATCCGACATCAGCCGCGCGAGAATACTGGACGCCGCCGCCAAGATGTTTCGGCAAAAAGGCTACGCGGCGACGACCCTGATCGAAATCGCGAGAGCCGCCGGCATGCAGGCGGGCAGCCTCTATTACCATTTCGGTTCGAAGGACGAACTCCTCGAGGAAGTTCTCGACATAGGCATGAGGCGGGTTCACGAAGCCGTCGAGGAGAGCCAGGAACGTCTGCCTGCGGATTCATCGCACCGCGACCGAATTCGCGTCGCCGTCGAGGCGCATCTCACCACACTTCTGAAGCATGACGATTACACATCCGCCAATATCCGCATTTTCGGACAGGTCCCCGAAGAGGTGCAACAGCATCACATCAGGCAGCGCGACGCCTATGCCGAACTCTGGCGGCGCATTCTCACCAAGGCGCAGAAATCGGGCGCATTGCGCAGCGACGTCGATCTCGGCCTCGTACGCATGCTGCTGATGGGCGCCCTTAACTGGTCGGTCGAATGGTACCAGCCCGGCAGGACGTCCATTCAGACGATAGCCGACCATATGTGCCTGATGCTGTTCAGCGGAATCGGGATCGAAGAACCCATACGAAGCGGGGAAAACCAAACGGTCGCGTGACCGAAAACATTCGAGGAAGACGCACATGGAAGTCCACAAGACTCACTTCGGATTTTCCGATGAAGAACTGAAAGCACTGCCCACGGTTTAT
>JAJLKS010000042.1:0-4405 GCA_033838765.1 Alphaproteobacteria bacterium | reverse complement strand
AAGGCGCCGGTCGGCCCGCCGATCTGGAAGCGGCTGCCACCAAGCGCTGAAATGAGGAAGCCCGCGACGACCGCGGTGATGAGGCCCTTGTCGGGCGTTGTCCCGCTGGCGATTGCGAGTGCCCTGGCGAGCGGCAGCGCGACGATCGCGACAGTGAGACCGGCAATGAAGTCGGCCCGGAAATCGGCGAAACGATAGCCTTCCCGGAGCACGGTGACGAGCTTCGGAATGAAAAGTTGCGGCGATGACGGCTTCCCTTGCGTGGGACGTCTCCCCGGTTTGCGCTTCAGTCCTGATCGATCAGTTTGCGGAGTTCGGCCTTCGCGATCTTTTCGAGCGTGGAGCGCGGCAATTCGGCAACGATACGAATGTCGCGCGGCCGCTTGAAGTCCGCAAGCCCCTTCGCGCAGGCTGCGTCGATCTGTGCCACGAGATTCTTCGGCGCTGCTGCCTCGCCGCCCGGCACCAGCACGAAGGCGACGGGCACTTCATCGAGCATCGGGTCGCGCCTTGCGACCACGGCACATTCCTGGATACCCGGCACCGTCATGATGACACGCTCGATCTCGGAGGCTGCGACATTCTCGCCGCCGACTTTCAGCATGTCCTTGTCGCGGTCGGCAAAGGAGATAAACCCGTCCTCGCCGAGCGTCACGCGGTCGCCGGTGATGAAATAGCCCTTATCGTCATAGCTTTTCGACGTCGCTTCCTCATTGTTGAGATATTCGAGGAAGAGCGAAAGGCCGGGCACACCGCGCACGAGCAGATTGCCTGTCTCGCCGGGATCGACCGGCTCGCCATTGTCGCGCAGGATCGCGATTTCGTAAGCAGGCGACGGCTTGCCGATCGACATCGGCCGGTTCGGCAGATGAATGTCGCCGACGATGCCATGCGTGATCGTCTCGGTCATGCCCCACCAGCCGATGGTCTTGACGCCGAAATGCGCATCGGTCGGCGGCGCGGAAATGCCGTTGCCCCAATAGCGGTAGGAATGGGATTTCGGCTTCTCCTGCCCCATAAGGGCGCGGACGCAGAAGGGCACCATCGATGTCCAGGTGCAATTATGCTTCTGCGACACCGACCAGAAACGCGAGGCGGAAAAGCGCGGCTGCAGCACCACCGTTGCGCCCGCCCAGAGAGCCGCGAGCACCGAGTAGGACTGCGCATTGGTGTGAAAGAGCGGCAGATAGGTGAGATGCACATCGGTCTGGCGGAGATCCTCATGCAGCGCGCAGAGCTTGCCGCCCCAGAGCGCATTGGCATGCGTCCAGACGACGCCCTTGGGCCGCGAGGTCGTGCCCGATGTGTACTGGATGCCGACACGCGCCATCGGATCGGGCGCGCGGAGCGGCGCATCGGCGGCATCGCCATAAAGCGCGGCGAAACTTTCCGATCTTGCCGGCAGGTTTTTCTCTGAAGGCGCCGCTCCATTGTCAGTCTCCGTCACGGCGAGCCACTTGATCTTCGCACAGGACGATGCGACGAGCGAGGCGAAGGCCGGCTGCGTAATCGCGCCGACGACGCCCGCATGGTCGCTGAAATAGGTAAGATCGTCGGCGACGGAACGCGCGTTGGTCGTGACGGCGACCGCGCCGAGATGGGCGCATGCATACCAGGCGATAAGGCTTTCGGGGCAATTGTCGAGATGGACGAGCACGCGCTCGCCGAACTTTACGCCCCGCTTCTTCAGGCCGGCCGCGACTTGCATCGTCTCATGCTGAAACTTCGCATAGGACCAGATGCGCGCCTCGCCCTCGAAAGGTTCCCAGATGAGGAAAGGATGTTCCGGCCGCGCCGCGGCGTGTACCGCAAGGAGATGCGGAACGTCGAAATTCGAGAAGGGATGGACGAGCGGCGAGCGGAGCGCGGGCATGGAAACTTCCCCCTGTTGTTTCCCGTCCTATACCGCATGAAGGCCGGCGCTGCCATGCCCGGCGCCCGATTCTGACGCCGGGTCATGGCAAGCGTGAAATCAGGCGAGCGCGTCCTTCAAGCCCTTCGCGGCCGCTTTCACGGCGTCGCGCGCCACATCCAGCACGCCCTGCATGTTGAAGAAGCCGTGGATCATGCCTTCGTAGTTGACATACTCGACTTCGACGCCAGCTGTCTTCAGCGCCTCGGCATAGGCCTTGCCCTCGTCGCGCAGCACGTCGAAACCGGCGGTAACGACATAGGCGGGCGGCAGCCCCGCGAGCGATTCCGCATGAAGCGGCGCGGCATATGGGTGCTTCGGGTCTGCCCCCGCGCTCAGCACATAATGGTTCCAGAACCAGTCCATGCCTTCGGCCTCAAGCATGTGGCCCGCCGCGAAATCCTTGTAGGACTGCGTGGTGCGCGGAGCATCCGTGACCGGGTAGATGAGAAGCTGGAAAGCGATATGCGGACCCTTCTCAGCCTTGGCGCGCAGCGAGACGGCGGCGGCGAGATTGCCGCCCGCGCTGTCGCCTGCAACGGCGATGCGGTTCGGGTCGATACCGATTTCGGCGGCATTCGCCTCGACCCATTTCACGGCTGCATAGGCATCGTCTATGGCGGCGGGGAAGGGATGCTCGGGCGCAAGGCGGTAATCGACGGCAATCACCTTGCACCCTGCCTCATTGGCGAGCGTACGGCAGAGCGCGTCATGCGTTTCGAGATCGCCGATGACCCAGCCGCCGCCATGATAGTAGACGAGCGCCGGGCCCGTACCACCCGCCGCAACCGGCGTATAGATGCGGATCGGGATATCGCCGGCCGGGCCGGGAATGGCACGGTCCTCGGTCTTGCCGATGGGCACGCCCTGCGGATCGAGCATGGCGGCCATGGCGCGGTACATTTCGCGCCCGCCAGCCGGTGGCAGATCGATCAGACGCGGCGCGTCCGGATTGGCCGCCATCTGTTCGAGCAGCGCCTTCGCCTGTGGATCGAGTGACATTCTGAGTGGCCCTCCCGCCTTCTGAATTTCGCGAGGGACCGTTTTAGCCGCCGGGCGCGGAAAGCGCCAAGCGGCAAATTCGGAACGGGATCAGTGGAGAATTTCGCCTTCGCGGCTGCGCCGGCCCTCGACCATGTCTTCCACGACGACACGGAGCATCCGCCAGGCATCCGCCCGCATTTTCTCGCCGATTTCCTCAAGCTCCAGAACCGCCGTATCGGCATAGGTGAGCGCCTTGCGCCCATGGGTGTCGACCATATAGGCAGCGAGCAGGTTGATTTCGCGATCGGTAATCATGGCGCGGGGTCTCCGTTTGAGCCTGTTTGGCAAACGGATTTGCAACCCCCGGACCAGACGAGAGGCAGGAGAAAGCCTTTTCATTTCAACGGGTTGACTTATCCACAGGGCGCCGCGTTAACACCTCCGGCAAGGATTGCCGGAAGCCTTTGCCGGGGGCGGCAAATTCGCCACCCTCCCAAGGCTCAGCCCTTGAAGCCGCCTTCATCGAGAAAGCTCTGCTCCTCGGGCGCCGTTGCGCGGCCGAGCACGGCGTTACGATGCGGAAAGCGGCCAAAGCGGCGGATGATATCGGCATGCTCGACGGCATGGCGCATCGTCTCCGGATCGTCGAGGCGCTGCGCGAAATAGGTCAGCCCCCGCTCCTGCGCGGCCAGGTCTTCGGAATGCATATAGGGCATGTAGAACCACTTTCGCGCAGTGGCCGGCGTCTCGACATCGAAGCGGCGGCGGACCGCCTCGTCGGCGAGACCGAGCGCCTTTGCATCCTGCGCAAAGGCACGATGATCGTTCCGCCACAGATTACGGGAGAACTGGTCGAGCACGAGGATGAGAGCAAGCGAGCCCTGCGCCTCATTCGCCCAGGCGTCGAGCCTGCCCTCCGAGGCCATGCGATGCGTATCGCCGAAGCGGCGCCTGATCTCTGCGTCGAAATCATCGCTTTTCGCGAACCATTTTTCAGGCCCGGCGGCAAACCAGAAATCGAGAACGTCGCGCGGTAGGGTCATGGCTGCAGCTCCTCAAACAGTATGGCCCGCATAAAGCGGGCCATGCCGTAGAATAGAACAGTGCGGAGAAAATCACACCACGATGACGTCTTCCGGCGCTGGCTCCTGATAGAGCCGCTCGACGAGATGCGCCCGGCGGGCGGCTGTCGCCGCCTGATTCACATAGCCCTTGTCGGTAATCTCGTGACCGTCGATCGATGGCGGCTCGAGCATCAGATGGATGCGGGCAATGCGTGTGGACGAGCCGCCGCCAGCCTTGTTGTGTTTCTGAAGCGCGCTTCGCAGATGTTCCACGACTTTCGGATGGGAGATCGCATCCTGCGGCGCGGCATCATCCGGCAGGCCCGCAACCTTTCGCGCCGCGGCGATATTCGGCCAGGCGAGCAATGCGATATAGGGCTTGTCGAGGCCGCAGACCACGGCGTCCTGCACCAGCGGCGTGCAGGCGGCGACGACATCGGCGCGC
>JAJLKS010000041.1:0-5546 GCA_033838765.1 Alphaproteobacteria bacterium | reverse complement strand
GCGAGCTCGGTATGCGGCATGCCTGGGACGAGCGCGCGCCAGCGTTCCATCATCTCGATGAAACCTGCAAGCGCGCGGCGGGCAGCGGGCTTCAGCTCCTCCGTCGTCACGATCATCTTCGAGGCGCGATAAAGCGAGGTGTTTTCCGCGCGGGCGAGCCGGTGCACCGTCTGCAGCGCGACATCGCCGATACCACGGCGCGGCTTGTTCACGATGCGCTCGAAGGCGAGGTCGTCGTCGGCTTGCGCGATCAGGCGGAGATAGGCATTCGCGTCGCGGATTTCGGCGCGTTCATAGAAGCGCGGGCCGCCGACGACGCGATAGGGGATGCCGAGATTGATGAAGCGGTCTTCGAATTCACGCATCTGGAAGGAGGCGCGCACAAGGATCGCCATGTCGCGCAGCAGATGGCCCTGCCGCTGCAATTGTTCGACTTCCTCGGCGACGGCGCGGGCTTCCTCCTCGCCATCCCAATAGGAGGCGATCTTGATCTTCTCGCCTTCATTGTCGTTCGCTTCCGTCCAGAGCGTCTTGCCGAGGCGCTGTTCATTCGCGGCAATGAGGCCCGAAGCCGCGCCGAGAATATTCGCCGTCGAGCGGTAGTTCCGTTCGAGGCGGATGACCTTGGCGCCGGGAAAATCCTTTTCGAAGCGGAGAATGTTGTCCACTTCCGCGCCGCGCCAGCCATAGATCGACTGGTCGTCGTCGCCGACGCAGCAGATGTTCTTGTGCTTCTGCGCGAGGAGCCGCAGCCAGAGATATTGCGCGACGTTGGTGTCCTGATATTCGTCCACCAGCATGTATTTGAAACGGTCCTGCCATTCGGCGAGCACTTCCGGGTGTTCCTGAAAGATGCGCAGGACTTCCAGCAGCAAGTCGCCGAAGTCGGCGGCGTTGAGCACCTTGAGGCGGGCCTGATAGGCGGCGTAAAGCTCGCCGCCCTTGCCGTTGGCGAAGGCCTGCGCCTCGCCGCCCGGCACTTTTTCCGGCGTCAGGCCGCGGTTCTTCCAGCCGTCGATATGGGCGGCAAGCTGGCGGGCAGGCCAGCGCTTCTCGTCGATGCCTTCGGCCTGGATGATCTGCTTCATCAGGCGCTGCTGGTCGTCGGCATCGAGAATGGTGAAGTCGGAGCGGAGCCCCGCAAGCTCGGCGTGGCGGCGGAGCATCTTCGCGCCAAGCGCATGGAATGTGCCGAGCCATTGCATGCCCTCGACCGCGCCGCCGATCAGCGCGCCGATGCGCTCATGCATTTCGCGGGCAGCCTTGTTGGTGAAGGTCACGGCGAGGATCTGGCCGGGCCAGGCGCGGCGCGTGGCGAGAAGATGGGCAAGCCGCGTGGTCAGCACGCGGGTCTTGCCGGTGCCCGCGCCTGCGAGCACCAGCACGGGGCCGTCGAGGCTCTCCACCGCTTCGCGCTGCTCGGCATTGAGGCCCTCAAGATAGGGCGCGCGCATGGAGGCGATGGCCTGCTCACTCGTCGTGCGGGCGGTCGTTTCCTCGGGAATGTTCCCGAGATCGAAGGGGTCACCGGATGGGGTCATGATTCCGGCATTGTAGCAGGGTGAGGCGCGTTTTGCGTAAGCAAACGAAAAGGTCCGGTGGACCTTTTCGAGCGCCGAACGCCCGGAGCGCAAGCGAAGGGCAGGGCGTCTTTCGCTGGCGAAAGAAAGGCCCTACTTCCGCCTGATCCCGATGACCCGGCCTGCCTGCGCGGGGCGGGGCATGTCCTTATGGGCCGCCATCATGGCGGCGATGCGGGCCTGCTGCTCGGCGGGGAAAGGGGAAGCGCGGCGGGATTTCATATCCACATGGATGCACATCTGCTCGCTGGTGGCGGCGAGATAGCCCTCTTCGGCATGGTACATATGGCCGAAGACATGGATGCGCTTCTCGTCCGCGTCGAGAAGCTGATAGGTGACGCGCAGGGGGTCGCCCTCCTTCACCTCGTCGAGATAGCAGACATGGACTTCCGCCGTGAAGCAGGAGCCTTCGCCCTTCTGCGTGTAGTCCCAGCCGATGCCGAGAGTGGAAAAGGCGACATCGAGCGATTCGTCGAAGACCAGGTGGTAATAGGCCATGTTCATATGGCCATTCAGATCGACCCATTGCTTCTCTACCTTGCGGAGCGGGCTTTCGAGCGGGGCGGCGAAGGTGTGGCCGGTCATGTCTGGTTCTCCTGTTGCCGGGCGGGGTTCGACCCAGCCTCGTTAACTAGCTCGATTATGCTAGGCTGTTCACGACGAAGTTCAAGGACACAAGCCATGAGCGAAGCGGCGAGGAAAGAGGGCAGGGAGGCGGCGCTGGCGGAACTCGCCGCGCTGCCCGGCGCGCGGCTTACCACGGCTGCGGCGATCCGCGAGGCGCATGGGCGCGACGAGAGCTGGCACGCCGTTGCGATGCCCGATGCGGTTGCCTTCGCGGAGACGACGGAGGAAGTCGCCGCGATCATGCGCATCTGCGCGGCGCATGAGATACCTGTCATCCCCTTCGGTGCAGGCACCTCGCTTGAGGGCCATGTCTCTGCTGTGCATGGCGGGCTCTCGCTCGATCTTTCCCGCATGGACCGCATCATCGAGGTGAATGCGGAAGACCTCGATGTGCGCGTCGAGGCCGGCGTGACGCGGAAGGCGCTCAACGATTATCTGCGCGATACGGGGCTCTTCTTCCCGATCGACCCCGGCGCCAATGCGACGCTGGGCGGCATGGCGGCGACACGCGCCTCCGGCACCAATGCCGTGCGCTATGGCACGATGCGCGAGAATGTGCTGGCGCTCACCGCCGTAATGGCGGACGGCTCCATCATCCGCACGGGCACCCGGGCGCGGAAATCCTCCGCCGGGTACGATCTCACACGGCTTCTCATCGGCTCGGAGGGCACGCTCGGCGTCATCACGGAACTCACGCTCCGGCTTTACGGGATACCGGAAGCCGTGCGCTCCGGCGTCGTGCCATTTGCCAGCATCGAAGGCGCGGTCGATGCGGTGATCGAGACGATCCAGTCGGGTCTTCCCGTTGCGCGGATCGAAATTCTCGATCCCCTGTCGATCCGCGCCTGCAATGCCTATTCGAAGCTCACGCTTGCCGAAGTGCCGACGCTCTTCGTCGAGTTTCACGGCACGGAAGCATCCGTCGCCGAACAGGCGGACCGCTTCGGCACCATCGCGGCGGCACATGGCGGAGCGCAGGCGGAATGGGCCTCGAAAGCGGAAGACCGCACGCGGCTCTGGGAGGCGCGGCACAATGCCTATTATGCGGCGCTTGCCTTCCAGCCCGGCAAGAAGGGCATGGTGACGGATGTCTGCGTGCCGATCTCGCGGCTCGCGGAAGCGATTTCGGGTACGCTCGCCGATCTCGAAACCTCGTTCCTCAAGGCGCCCATCGTCGGTCATGTCGGCGACGGCAATTTCCACATGCTGCTGCTGATGGACCCGTCCGATCCGCGCGATCTCGCCGAGGCTACGCGCATCCACGATCTCATGGTTGCCCGCGCGCTTTCGCTTGGCGGCACCTGCACCGGCGAGCACGGCATCGGCGAAGGTAAGATCAAGTTCCTCGAAGCGGAGCACGGGACCGGCGTCGGCGTCATGCGCGCGATCAAGCAGGCGCTTGATCCGAAGGGGATTTTGAATCCGGGGAAGATTTTCGGGTAGCGATTTTTTACCCGCCCCGTCATTGCCGGGCCCTCCTTTAAATTTTCAAGGAGGCCGGCAATCCAGAATGCAGCGCCTTTGGCAAGCAGCTCCTCGATACCCGGATCATGTCCGGGCATGACGAATTGATAAAAGTGGTGGCGCTTGTTGCCCCGGTCCAGTGTCCGGCGGTAGCGGTTGAGCGAAATCCGCGACGCCACGAAGAGGAAAGTGAGGCCGCGCATATCGATGCGCGAGCGCCGGGTTCATGGGTGTTACTCCGGCGCAACCTGAGGCAGCGATACCATGACGGGCTGGCCGGGATGGAAATTCTCCGGCGTTGCGTCCGGCACCGCCTCCACCATGTGGACGCGTTTCTGCTTCGAGCGGTCGCTGTCGTTCGCGGGCGGGGTGAACGCGGCTTCCTTCGATATGAAGCGGATTGTGCCGGTGAGGCCTTCGCCGCAATTCGTGCAGGCGAGATCGACCGTGCTTCTTCCGGCGAATTTCGAGAGATCGGCTTCCGGTACGAAGAAGCGGATCCTGATATTTCCGGGCGGCAGAAGCGTCACCACAGGCTGGCCGGCGGCCGCCGTTTCGCCTTCGCGAAAGAGGACATCCTCAACCAATGCGTCGGCGGGCGCATGGCCTTCGCGCCGCGAAAGCCGCCATTTTGCCTGATCGAGCGAGGCCGCGGCCACAAGCATGGCGGCGCCTGCGCGGTCGCGGCGGGCGCGCGCCGTATCCACTTCGGCCTGCGCAACATTGCGTGTCTTGCGCAGTTCGAGCTTCCGTTTCAGTTCGAGTTCGGCCTCATGCAAGGTAGCTTTCGTTTCGGCGAGCGTTGCCTCCGCGGCATCGCGCGCAAGTTCTTCCGACCGCCTTTCGAGACGGAAGAGGTAGCTGCCCGCCGTCACGCGGTCGCCGCGTTTCACCGCAACGTCTTCGACAATGCCGCCCTCCATGGCAGCGACGCGCACATAGTCGCCTTCGGCATAGCCTTGCCATGTGTTTTCCGGCGCATCGTTGCAGGCAGAAAGAAGCAGCGCGGCCAGGCAGACGGAAAGGAGGGAATGGAGGCGCATGATCACGCCTCCCTTTCCGCTGCGAGGCCGCGCCTGACGAACTCCGCATGGGCGGTGAAGAAACCGTCGGGATCGAGTTGCGGAAGTTCGCCGAATGTATGTCGCGCGATGGTGTTGAGAAGAATGGGGAAGATGATTTCCTGCACGGTGGCATTCACATCGCAGTCGCGGAACTCTCCTCGCGCTATGCCGCGCTCTATGATGCGGCCCAGATTGGAGAAGCCGCGCAGGATCACATTGTCGCGATAGAAGTCCCGGATTTCGGGAAAGTTCGTTGCTTCCGAGAGAATGATCTTTGCAAGCGAGGGCAGCTGCGTTTCGCTTGTGATTTCACGGAACTTGCCGATCACGAAATCGAGGAGCTCGGCGCTCGGCCCGTCATAGGTGGCGAGCATGGCTTCCATTTCCTCGAAGCGGGGCGTTGCAATATCGCGGACGATGGCGGCGAAGAGTTCGGCCTTGCTTTCGAAATAAAGGTAGATCGTCGCCTTGCTGACGCCAGCGCGCTCTGCCACGTCATCCAGCCTTGCCGCCGCGAAACCGCGCTCAGCGAAAATTTCGAGGCCGGCCGCCATGATTTCGGCGGGCCGGGCTTCCTTGCGGCGCTGCCTCTTCTGAACCTTGAGTGCCATTCTATCCGCTTTAATAACTGACTGGTCAGTTATTAAAGTCGGCGCTGCCTTCGGTCAAGGGGGGTATTCCTGGATTCGATAGCGAGTCAGGCGCCCGAGGGCTCGTCTGGATCGTTCCCGGGCTGATTTGCGCCGAGCTTCTTGCCTTCCAGCAGGCGGGCGCGGCGCTCGGCCTCGAGTTTTGCCTGCTTTTTCTCCGC
>JAJLKS010000040.1:0-4247 GCA_033838765.1 Alphaproteobacteria bacterium | reverse complement strand
CGCGCCATGGCCGCGCTCGCCCGGCCCGGCATGCGAAAGGGCCGGAATCATCATCGCCACCGTCAGAGCCGCCGCGGTCCCGAACAATCCATATTTGAGCGTCTTCATCTTGATCGTCCTTTTTCCAGTTTCCGTCCCCCGGATCCTGCACAAGGAAACGCCGCCACATCGGACAGGCGCAGGCGGCCTCTGCCGCCATCCTTGATGAATAAACGGCCGGGGAGCGCGATTCCGTCGCGGAATGGAAAAATCAGCTGCGGATTGGGGCCGGAACCATCAGACGGCGGGGCTCGGCACAGGCGGGCCCGCCCAAAATCCGGGCCGGAAGGCGGGACTGGATGACCGAAAGCCCGTCCCGGCGCTCGGCGAGAACGGACAATCCTCCCGCATCAAGGGCAGCACTGCCGACCGTTGCCAGCGCGATATTGGCCCCGAGAGACGGGGAAAAGCCGATGCTTGTGGCCGTCCCGACGATGGTGTCCCCCAGGAAAACGGCTGAAAACCGGACCGGCTCCAGCGCCTGCACCGCGAGGCGGACGACATGACGGCTCGGTGCGCGGTCTGCGAGTGCGCACAACGCCGCCCCGCCATTGAACAGACCCTTCGAGGGGTCGACCTCAAAGCCCGTCCAGATGGCGGCAGGTAGCATGGCGTCACCCGCGTCGATAGCGGCGAATGCCGAGAGATAGTCCCAGCCGGCGCGCGGGTGGCCGGCTTCAAGGCGCGCCAGTTCCCTGAGTGCGAAGCCGCCCGGCTTGAGGCCGAAGGCTGCGCCCTTCATCATGATCCCCCGCCAGACATGCGGTGCATCTTCCGCATCGCACCACAATTCATAGCCGAGATCGCCCGTGGCTCCTGTACGGCTCACATAGACCGGCATTCCTCCGATTGCGATCCAGCGCGCCGCGCCGGGCCGAAGTGCCGCAATATCTTCAATGCCGAGTTCGGAAAGTATCAAGCAGGACAAAGGTCCCTGCAGCGCAAGCACGGCAAGCGTGGCGCTGACATCCTCGACGCGAACACGGAAGCCTTCGGCGCTGTCGGACAGCCATGCGAGATGCGTTTCCTCCGTCACCAGACGGTATTCGTCCTCCGCGAGCCGGAACAGCATCCCGTCGCCAAGCACATAACCGTCGCCATCGCAGAAGATCGCATGGCGCGCATGATCGACGGCGAGCGATGCGACGGGAACGGCAAGGAGCCGTTCCAGATAGGCGAGCGCATCGCGCCCGGCGATCCGGTATTTCACGAGCGGCGACATATCCATCAGCGCCGCCGCCCCGCGCAAGGCGCGATACTCATCGTCAGGATCGCTCAGAACGTCCGGTACGGTATAGCCGTTCCAGCTCGTCCAGCGATTGGTCTTGCTCTCGGCGGCCGTTTCGAGGTGCAGCGGCGTCGTTTCGACCGCTCGCGCAAACGGCGGCTCATCCGGCATCTCCTCGAACAGGGCCGGGTCCACCGGCTCGCGCTCGTCGGCAGGGTCCACCGCCGCCCGCGGCAGGTCCGTCTGCTCGTCTTCCGGCTTCGGCAGCGTGTCGGCAGGGGTCATTGGCGTCCCTCCCCGTGCTGCATTGCCGCCTCGACGGCGAGCCAGCCCGGCAGCCCGGTGACGCCGCCGCCCGGATGGCTGCCCGCGCCGCAGAGATACAATCCCGCGACCGGGCTTTCATACCGTCCGAACGCAGGAGAAGGCCGGAAGCCGAGCAGCCGGTCGAGACGCAAATCGCCCTGATGCCAATCGCCGCCGGCAAGTCCGTATTTCCGCTCGATATCGGGCGGTGTCAGAATTTCACCCGCAATCATCGCGTCCTCGATACCCGGTGCAAAGGAGGCGATAGTGCGCACGATCCTCTGCACAAAGGCCTCGCGCTGCATCGTCCAGCCGCCTTCGGCCTCGTAGGGCACATTATGCACGATCACGGAAAGAATATGCTGCCCTTCAGGCGCAAGCGTGCGGTCGGCAATGCTGGGAATGTGAATTTCGAGCGCCGGTTCGCCGCCAGATCGCCCTTCGCGGCAGGCAGTGGCCGCTTCGTCCATCGCCTCAAGCGGCGGAACTGCAAGCAGCCTTGCGCCATAATGATCGGCCGCAAGCCGCGCAAAGACAGGCGCGCGCTCGAGTGCAAGGTTGAGTTTGGCCGTGTTGCCCGGCCGCGGCGCATGGCAGAGTTCCATCGCCTGCTGCGTTTCAAGCTTTTCGGCGCCGAGCAGGCCGATCAGGGTCGCGCGCGGATTGATGGCCGAGAAGACGAACGGTGCGCGCATGACCATGCCATCCGCAAGTTCGACGCCTGAGGCGATACCGCTCTCGACGACGATACGTTCGACCGGCGTATTGAGGCGTATCTCGCCGCCCTGCGCATTGATGACCGAGGCAAGCGCATCGCACAACGCGCCGGTTCCGCCTTCGATCTGGCGAAGTCCCTGCCCCTGCATGCGCAGCGCCTCGCGCCAGACGGCTCGGAACGAGGTGCCGGGTGCGTAGGGTCCTTCGCCGCCGCCGAGGGTTGCCTCGAAGGCGAGCGCCGATTTCAGGAGCGGCGACTCGAATTCGGCATCGAGCCTGTCGCCGATACTTTCGGGCAAGGTCTGCATCAGCCCCTGCAACGACGCCTGACCGGAGAATGCCGTGCGCCAGACAAGCCGCCGGAGGAAACGGCGAAGCGCCTGCGTATCCCGCATGTCGGGCGGCAACCGGCCAAGCAGCGGTTCGATCAGCGCCGCCTGCGAGCGGACAAGCGCTACGCGGTCGCGATAAGCCTCCGCATCGCGCGGCAGGGCTTTCGCAAATCGCGCAAACTCCTTCCGGTTGCGAGGCAACTGCAGGTGCTCACCGTCCGGATTGAGCACGACGGTTGGAATATCGCGGGCCGCATAGCGCAACCCGTGCTTGCCAAGCTTCAGCGCGCGCTCAATACGCTTCGGAAACCCCTCCACGAGATGGGCGACGGCAGGACCGGCATAGCCCGGCACGATTTCCGAGGTGGCCGCCGCACCGCCGATTGCATCCGCCGCTTCGAGAACAAGAACCTTTCGTCCGCTGCGTGCAAGACGCGCCGCCGCAACGAGGCCGTTATGGCCTGCGCCGATCACGATCGCATCATAGGTGTTGCTGCTCCGGCGCATGGCTCAGGCCCTCCTCTTTCGAGTGGCGAGAACTTCTGCGGCGGCATTCGCGCCCGGCCCGCCCATGACGAAGGGGCCGGGATGCGCGCTCGGCGAACAGAGATAGAAATTGC
The DNA here is from genome assembly GCA_033838765.1 of Alphaproteobacteria bacterium. Lineage (GTDB taxonomy): Bacteria > Pseudomonadota > Alphaproteobacteria > Parvibaculales > Parvibaculaceae > Parvibaculum. The sequence goes on along the minus strand of JAJLKS010000040.1, from coordinate 1,005 downwards.
GCAAGGGCGTTGCCGCACCGCCCTGACCGGGGAAGGGGCGGTTCGCAAAAAGCTGATCGAGCGTCGTTTCGCCATAGGCGAGGTCGCCGCCGGTCAGCCCGATCTCGTTTTCTATATCGCCCGGCAGCAGAACCTCGCAGGCAAGGATCTGCGTTTCTATACCTGGACTGACCGACGCCAGACGGGCCGTGATGAGATCGCGCAGTGCATCGCGGCGCTCTTCCGTCCAGGGGCCGTCATGCAACTCCTCGGGGACGAACTGCACCAGAGCGGAGAGCACATGCTTGCCCGGAGGCGCAAGCGACGGGTCTGCAATCGAGGGGATCAGCATATCGATCACCGGGTCTCGCGGTGGCATCCTTTCGCGCCAGTCGGCAAAGGCACGGTCGATCTCCGGTATGGTCCCGGCAAGGCGCAGCCCGCCGCCAAGCGCCGGGCAATCCGCCGGCAAGCCCGGAAACACCGGCAGGCTATCGAGCGCAATATTGACCTTTGCTGTCACACCCTTCATTCGAATGCGTCCGATACGCTCGACGAGCCCGTCCGGCAGATCTTTCCATCGAAACAGGCTTAGGAAGCTCCGCTTTACATCGAGCCCGGAGAGAACCACATCGGCGCCGATCGATTCACCATTGGCGAGTTCGACGCCTTTCACCTTCCGGTCCTTGATGAGGATGTCCGTCACTTCCGCTTCAAGGCGGATCGCGCCTCCTTCGGCCTTTATGGCTGCCGCGAGCGCCGCAATGAGCGCCGATGAGCCGCCTTGCGGCATCAGCGTATCCGGTGCGCCGCCCGTTGCGTCGCCTGCCTCCGAAAGCCAGGGCAGAACGAGACGCGCCGCGCTCGTCGGCGAGGAAGGTCCGAGCGTGCCGCCAATCAATGCGGCGGCAGCAAGATGCGCCTTCACATGAGCGGATTCGAAATACTGATCGAGAAACTCCGATGCGGGCAGCGACCAGAGCCTGAGCAAGTCCGCCATGATTGAGGGTGAAAGTTCCGCCAGCC
>JAJLKS010000039.1:0-5360 GCA_033838765.1 Alphaproteobacteria bacterium | reverse complement strand
CCGGCTTGCCAATGCGCTGGTCGAGCGCGCCATTGCAGACCGCTCCATTTCGCTGCGGATATTCACGGCGCTGACGCTGGAAGTGCCGCGGGCATCGGGCGATCTCGAAAAGCGGTTCATGGGGCCCGTCATCGAGCGCCTGTTCGATGGCTATCCCGAAATGATCTATGCGCGGGAGCTTCATGCCGGACGGCTGCCTGCGAATATCGAGGTCAACGAGTTCTTCATGCAGGCCGGCAGATGGCTTGGCTCGCCGCGCCAGCAGCAGAGCTACATATCCGCCAACTACACGCATGTGCTGCGCTACATACTTCAGGCGGGCGTCAATGTGGTGGCGCAGCTCGTCGTGCCGAACGGGGCGGGAACGCATTTCAGCCTGAGCTGCAATCCAGACATAACGCCGGATCTCCTGAAGGCGCGGCGCGGAGGTCATGCCGATTTCATCTATGCGGGCGAGACGAATGCGGCGCTGCCTTACATGGGCGGCGAGGCGGAAATGGCGGATGACCAGTTCGATTTCCGGCTCGACAATCCGGCACTTCATTTCCCGCTCTTTGCGCCGCCGCGCGAGCCCGTGTCGCTCGCCGATCATGCGATCGGGCTTCATGCGGCAAGTCTCATTCCCGATGGCGGCACATTGCAGATCGGCATCGGCTCAATCGGCGATGCAATCGGGCACGCGCTGGCGCTGCGCCATCGTGGCAACGACGCCTATCGCGCGCTCTGCGCAACACTTCAGTCGCCGGGTATGGAACTCGCGCCGTTCGAGCAGGGCCTCTATGGCGCGAGCGAGATGCTCGTCGAATGCTTTCTCGATCTTATCGATGCGGGCGTCGTGAAGCGGGAAGCGGAAGGCGTCCTCGTCCATGGCGGCTTTTTCCTAGGCTCGCGGGATTTCTACCGGAAGCTCAGGGAGATGAACGAAGAGGCGCGCGCGAAGATCGCGATGGTGCCGGTCAGCTATGTGAACGACATACTCGGCGACGAAACGCGCAAACGCGCGGCGCGGAAAAAGGCACGCTTCATCAACACGGCGATGATGGCGACGGTGACCGGCGCGGTGATTTCGGACGGGCTTGAAGACGGCCGGGTCGTGAGCGGCGTCGGCGGGCAATTCAACTTCGTCTCTCAAGCCTTCGCCCTCGACGATGCCCGCTCCGTCATCGCGCTGCGGGCGACGCGGACCAAGGACGGGAAGACAATGTCGAATGTCGTCGGCGCCTATGGCCACGTCACGATCCCGCGGCATCTGCGCGATATCGTGGTGACGGAATATGGCATAGCCGATCTGCGCGGACGGACGGATGGCGAAGTCGTGGCCGCGATGATCGGTGTGGCGGATTCGCGCTTCCAGGAAGGACTGCTCGAGGAAGCGAAGAAGGCGGGCAAGATTGACCGGGATTACCGCATTCCCGAGGCGCATCGCACCAATACGCCGGAACGGCTTGAGAGGGCGCTCGGCGAAGCACGAAAGCGGGGGTTGTTGCCGCTCTTTCCCTTCGGGAGCGACTTCACCGCAGTCGAGCAACGGCTCATGCCGGCGCTTGGCCTCTTGAGAAATGCAGGGCGAGGCGCCCTGCTCGGGCTTGCGTTGCGCGGCGGACCGGAAACGGCCGATAACCGGGCGGCGCTCGCGCGGATGGGCCTGTTACAGGCCCGGGGCCTCAAGGACCGGCTCTACCGGCGGCTTCTGCTCGGCGCGCTGGCGGGCACCGCGAGCTGACCTTCTTCCCGGATGCGGGCTCCGAACCGGCAGACAGTGTCACTTCCATGCCGCACTGCAAAAAATAACTGCAATTTTCCGGTAAAGATCAGCGCCTGCCCTTGGAATCGCAATGCAGGGTCACATATATAGCGCCGATATATCGCCCCTATATAGGCGCCAGCCCGGACGGCCGGTTTGACGCAGGGAAAGCCTACCGATGCACGTCACAACCCTCTGTCTGGGCGCCCTCGTTTTCGGGGATGCCACGGGCTACGAGATCAACAAGATGTTCGAGGACGGGCCGTTCAGCCACTTCCTCGATGCGAGCTATGGCTCGATCTATCCGGCGCTGACACGGCTGACGGAAGAGGGCCTCGTGACCTGCAAGGCCGAGCCGCAGGAACGCCGCCCGGACAAGAAGATCTACTCCCTCACCGAAAACGGGCGGCGGCAGCTCAGCAATGCGCTTGGCCAGCAGCTCGCGCCCGACAAGTTCCGCTCCGAATTCCTCTTTACGGTTCTGTTCGCCCATCTCCTGCCGCGCGACCGCGTCCGCGCGCTTGTCGACCAGCGCCTCTCGACGATGAAGGAAAAGGCGCAGCAGCTCTCCGAACCCGATGAAGACGATACGCCCGGCATGGATTTCGCCCGGCAATACGGTCATGCCGTCTTTACGGCGTCGATCGACTTCCTGGAACGCAACCGGCACCTGATCGAGGATGCCGCAATCGAAGAAAAAGCCCATGCTTGAACGACAGAAAGAGATCATCAGCAAGGCGACCGGCGGCCGTCTGCATCGCTCGCACTACATCGCGATCGGCATCGCCGCCGCGATCATTCTGTGGTTCGCGACAGGGATCTTCAATTCGGGCGGAAACGGCAACGGGCTCACAGCCGCCGAGGAAGATGCGGCCAATGCCGTTACGCCTCGCGTGCGGGTGACGGAATCGCAGGCGACGATGCGCCAGAGTTTCATCACCGTGCGCGGCCGCACCGAAGCGAAGCGCGCCGTGCATGTGCGCGCCGAGACGCAGGGCCGCGTGATCGAGCTTCCGGTGGAAAAGGGGCAGCAGGTAAAGACGGGCGATGTGCTCTGCCGGCTGCAGATCGATGCCCGCGATGCGCAGCTTGCCGAGGCGCGCGCGCTCGTCCAGCAGCGCAAGCTCGAATATGACGCCGCCCGCCAGCTTGCCGAAAAGGGCCACCGCGCGCCGACGGCCGTTGCCGGCAACAAGGCGGCGTTCGATGCCGCGCAGGCCCGCCTCAAGCAGATGGAAATCGAACTCAGCCAGACCAGGATCGTCGCGCCTTTCGATGGTGTTTTCGACGACCGCCCGGTCGATGTCGGCGACTACATGCGCACAGGCGACGTCTGCGGCCTCGTTGTGGAGCTCGATCCGCTGCTCGTCGCGGGACAGGTGTCGGAAGACCGCGTCGGCGCCATGCAGATCGGCACGCCGGGAACGGCGCGCCTCGTCACGGGCGAGACGGTCGATGGCCGCATTCATTTCGTCGCCAAGACGGCCGATCCGGCAACGCGCACCTTCCGTGTCGAACTCGAAGTACCCAATCCCGATTTCCGCATGCGCTCCGGCATTACGGCGGAAATCATCGTGCCCGGCCGGGAAGTGCTCGCCCACCGCATTCCGAGCAGCATCATCGCGCTGAACGATAACGGCACAGTCGGCGTTCGTACCGTCGACAATGAGAGCAAGGTGGCATTCCAGCCTGTGCAGCTGATCGACGATACGCCTGAGGGGCTGTGGGTCGCCGGCCTTCCCGACAAGGTGACGATCATCACCGTCGGGCAGGACTACGTGATCGAAGGGCAGAAGGTCGAGGCCATTCCCGCAACCCAGGTCGGAGCGGCGCTGTGAATTCCATCATCGACGCCATACTGGGGCGGACCCGAACAGTCCTGACCACGATGGTGCTCCTCGTGGCGGCAGGCATCATTTCCTTCATCACGATTCCGAAGGAAGCCGATCCCGATATTCCGATTCCGATCTTCTACGTCTCTATCGTCCATCCCGGCATTTCTCCGGAAGACGCGGAGCGCCTGCTGATCCGGCCCATGGAAACGGAGCTTCGCTCGCTCGAAGGGCTGAAGGAGATCACGGCGATCGCCTCGCAGGGCCATGCCGGCATCGTGCTCGAGTTCGACGTCAATTTCGACAAGGACAATGCGCTGCAGGATGTGCGCGAGAAGATCGACCTCTCGCGCCCGAAGCTGCCAAGCGATACGGAAGAGCCGACGATCACCGAGTTCAATACCTCGCTCTTCCCCGTTCTCGTCGTCACGCTTTCCGGCGAAGTCCCGGAGCGGACGCTCTACAATGCCGCGCAGGCGCTGAAGGACGAAATCGAGGCAATCCCGACCGTTCTTCAGGCCGAACTTGTCGGTCACCGGGAAGAGCTGCTCGAGATCGTCATCGATCCGGCCAAGCTCGAATCCTACAATATTTCGCAGAGCGAACTCATCAACGCGGTGTCGCTCAACAACCGTCTTGTCGCCGCCGGCAATATCGACACCGGCCAGGGCCGCTTCTCGGTCAAGGTCCCCGGCCTTTTCGAAACGCGCGAAGATGTGCTCGAACTGCCGATCAAGGCGTCGGGCGAAGGCGTCGTGACCCTGTCCGACATTGCCGATATCCGGCGGACCTTCAAGGATCCGGACGGCTATGCCCGCTTCAACGGGCATCAGGCCATCGCCATCGAGATAACGAAGCGCATCGGCACGAACATCATCGACAACAACATGCAGGTGCGCGAAGCCGTGGACCGGCTGACCGCGGACTGGCCGGAAGCGATCCATGTCGATTACACGATGGATGCGTCGGACTGGATCTACCGCTCGCTCGGCTCGCTGCAGTCCTCCATCGCGACGGCAATCGTTCTCGTCATGATCGTGATCGTGGCGGCGCTCGGCCTGCGCTCCGCCATCCTTGTCGGCATATCGATCCCGACATCCTTCATGATCGGCTTCTTCTTCCTGTCCTCCACGGGCTACACCGTGAACATGATGGTCATGTTCGGCATGCTGCTCGCGGTTGGCCTTCTCGTCGATGGCGCGATCGTCGTCGTGGAATATGCCGACCGGAAAATGTCGGAAGGGCTGCACAAGTTCGAGGCCTACAAACTTGCATCGAAGCGCATGTTCTGGCCGGTTGCCTCTTCCACCGCAACCACGCTTGCGGCCTTCCTGCCGATGCTTCTCTGGCCGGGCGTTTCCGGCAAGTTCATGAGCTACCTGCCGATTACCCTGATCGTGGTGCTCACCGCCTCGCTGATCACGGCGCTCATCTTCGTGCCGACGCTCGGCACTGTTTTCGGCAAGGCCGAAACGGAGAATGACGAGGTTCTCAAGCAGCTCGCGGGCGCCGAAACGGGCGATATTCGCGCCCTGCCCGGCCTCACCGGCTCCTATGTTCGGATGCTCGACACGCTTGTCCATTATCCGGGCCGCGTGCTTGCAGCGACCGGTGGCGTGATCGCAGCAACCATCGTGCTCTTCTCGATCTTCAACAATGGCGTCGAGTTCTTCGTCGATACCGAGCCGGAGCGCGCCATCGTGCTCATCAGTGCGCGCGGCAATCTGTCGGCTGCCGACACGCTCACGCTTGCGCAGGATGTCGAGAATATCGTTCTCGCGACC
>JAJLKS010000038.1:0-1961 GCA_033838765.1 Alphaproteobacteria bacterium | reverse complement strand
CGACAAGTGCCTGACCGATCACCTGTCCGCCAAACACGCGCTGCCAGCTCACATCCGGGCTGTGACCGCGGAACTGGTTTTCCTCGATCCGCTCGAGATCGAGCAGGCCAACCAGATCCTCGACTGACTTTTCATCCTCTTTAGGGGACGTGTCGCTCATGGCCACTCCAGATAGAAAGGGATAGACGACGCGATTTTCCGTCGCGGCGGCGGCGGAAAACGGGCTACGCAATTGCGCGGAACATAGAACATTTTGCGGCGAAGTCGATGCCGCGATTTCGCAGGCGCGAAATGGGCCGCAGGGTACGGCAGGCTCCGCATCCGCGAAAGGCGGATGCCGGCAGGTCAGGCGCGTCACGGCTCAGGAAGAGGCCGCGGAAATCCTGATTAGTCTTTTTATTTCAGTCGCTTACTGGGTCGCCAGCCATTCGCGGGCCTGGCGCTGCGCCTCGGCGATCTGCGCCGGGGACATCTCCGCCGCCAGCTCGGCCCGGCAGCTCCGCGCCGCGTCGCTACCCTTCATGGCCGCCAGGTTGAACCACTTGTGCGCGGTCACCAGATCGACATCCACCCCATGGCCCGTCGAATACATCAGGCCAAGATTATAAAGCGCGTCGCCCTTGCCGCCTTCCGCCGCAAGGTCGTTCTTGTCGAAACTCTCGAGTTGCATGCGAGCCATGTGCCCACTCCTCACATCGCGGCCTTCCGCCCCGGTTGCCGTATCGACGAAGCCATTGACCTCGTCCCCGCATGCAAATTTCTATGCCCCCGCTGAAAAAATGGTTAACGCCGATGCACCATAAGTGTCGGATCGACAACAGGCAGACCTTTTCTGTTGCGCACTATACTTTCGGCACAGCCATGCCGCGCTGAACGGCAGGACGCGCACCGACTGCATCGAGCCAGCGCTTCACATTGGCGCCCTCGCCAACAATCTCGGGCTTGCCCTGCGCGATCAGCGGAAAGGCGACCTGAACCCAGGGATAGGTCGCCATATCGGCGATCGAATAATCGCCGCCCATGAAGTCCGCCTCGCCGAGCCGCGTATCGAGCACCTTGATGAGCCTCGCCGCTTCGGTGATGTAGCGGTCGATGGCATAGGGAATCTTTTCGGGCGCCGTATTGATGAAGTGGTTGGCCTGACCGAGCATCGGCCCTACGCCGCCCATCTGCCACATCAGCCATTCGAGCGCCTTGGCCCGCTGCTCGCCTTTCGGCGCGAGGAACTTCCCCGTCTTCTCCGCGAGATAGATCAGGATCGCGCCGGACTCGAAGACGGAAACCGGACCGCTATCGGCGTCGCGGTCGACAATGGCGGGAATACGGTTGTTCGGACTGACTTTCAGAAATTCCGGCGCAAACTGCTCGTTCTTGCCGAGATCGACCGTATGCACTTCATAGGGAAGGCCCGTTTCCTCGAGCATGATCGAGACCTTGCGGCCGTTTGGCGTCGTCCAGGTATAAAGATCGATCATCGCGCCTTCCCTTGTTCAATGCAGGAAGCGCGGAAGCTAAATGCGGGCACACCTCCCCAGCTAGAAGCGAGATGGGTACGGAGCGCGACGCTGTAAAGAGGGGATATCTTTCCCGGGCGGAAAATCAGTACTCGACGGTCACTTCGACATGATGATGCCGGTGCTTGGCGCAGACATAGGGCACGATGCGGTACTCGCCTGCGGCAAGCTCCGTTCCGACCGCCATTTCGGGCAGAAGGAAGTCGCCCACCGTATTGCCGTCCTTGTCCAGAATGGAAAATCCATAGGTGCCGTACATCACCCGGACCACCTTGCCATCCGCCGGCAGCACCAGCGACCGCCCCCAATGGGTCTGGGAATTGTAGCTGTCCTTCATGATAAGGCTGCCGGTGCCCGTTATCGTCGCGGCCGATGCGGGCAGCGTCGAGGCGATCAGGCCGATGGCAGCGATCGAGACCATGAAGTTGCGCATAGGCTTGCTCCGGG
>JAJLKS010000037.1:0-4976 GCA_033838765.1 Alphaproteobacteria bacterium | reverse complement strand
CGAGTCCGCCACAGAGCCGCAGCCGCAGCTCCTCGATACGCTCATCATGATCAATCGCGAAATCGCCGCCGGCCTCTACGGCCGCTGATCCGCCGGCCGGCGAACCGGAACGAAAAAAGGGCCCGCTTCTGCGGGCCCTTTTCTTTGCCTGCGGTAGGCAGGTCAGATGTAGTTCACCAGCGACATCTTCGAGAGCATCGCCGTCACCTGATAGCTCGCCTGGAGCTGCGTCTGCAGCGTGGTGAGCTTCACACCCACTTCATAGGGGTCGGCATTCTGGATATCGCCCAGCAGTTCGTTGGCCGATGCCATGACGAGATCGTGCCGGTCCTGCGTCTGCTTCAGCGTCGAGGCCGCAAGCCCGAGCCCCGTCACGATGCTTTCCAGCGACTGCACGCCATCGAAGTTGAGCGTCTGCGTGACGCGGCTGGACAGCGCCTTGTAGGAGGCAAGCTCTTCCTTGTCCGAGGCATCGGTATATTCCACAGCCGACAGCATGGCCGACATCTTCACCATGTCGCGGATCGCATCCTGATCGGCCCGCGCGCCATAGGAAAGCTGGCGGCCATCGTCGATCTGCGCCACGAAATTATTGCCGGGCGTGCCGGAAAGATCGCCGCGATACCAGAACACCGTATCGGCATCCGTTGCATCGCGAAGCCCCGTCGCCGACTCGAAGGGCGGTCCGTCGACGCGCTGCGGCGCACCGCCCGCCGCATAGTCGAAGAAATCGTTGGACGCCGCCACGGCAGACGCAGCCTTCAGCGTCGTGCGCGCCTCGAGGCCGATCGCCTCGTCGAGCGCCGCCTGGAAGTTCGCCGCCGTCTGGCCTGCATCGGCGCCGATCGTGAACTCGCCCTTGCCCGCCGGATTGTTCGTGCTCGCCTTGAGCGTCACGAGCGCCGTCGTGCCATCGGGCATCGCAAGCCCGATCTCGACCGTCTCGCCCATCTGCGGCAGCCCCGTGAACTCGACATCGAGCGCGGGCGGCGCGCCGGCAGGCCCCGTCACATTGGCATTGCTGAGCGTCGAATTGACGCTGGACAGCTTGAAGCCGAACACGCTGGGCGCGGCATCCTCGCCGAGCGTTACTGTCGAACCCGCCGTGCCGAGTGTCAGCCGGCCGAGGCCGTCCGCGCCGAGTTCGGCAAGCGCGCGCTCGGCGATGAACTGCTTGAGGCCCGCCTTGCCGTCCGCGCCATTGAGAATGGCCGCAGGCAACGCAACCGGCCGCGTCTGCGTGTCGCGCCCGCCAAAGAGATAGCGGTCCTCGACATTGAGGTTGAGCAGGTTGACCATCTCGTCGAACTGCATAGCCGCCTGGATCTGCGCGCTCGTCTGCTTGCCGTTGACGAGCTCGAAGCCGGAGCTGGCGAGCGTCGTCTTGGTTTCCGACGCGATCGAATTCATTCGCGTCAGCGCATCCGCCATCACCTCGATGCGCATGCCCGTCTTGGTGATGGTGCTCGTATAGGTCGAAAGCTGCGAGAGCTGATGCGAGAGCGAGAGAACCGTGTTCCGGTCCGTCCCGAGTTTCGCATAGGAGTCCGTCTTGAGACCGGTCGAAAGCTGCCGCTGCAGATCGTCGAACTGGGCGCGCATGTCGTTGATCGACTGGCGCATCGCAAGGGACTGGGAAAGCGTGGAAATCTGCATGACTGTTACCTGCCGATGCTCATCAGCACATTGAAGAGATCCTGAATGGTCGAGATGACCCGCGCATTGGCCGAATAGGCGTTCTGCAGCAGCAGGAGATTGGACATTTCATCGTCGATATTGACGCCGGTCTGTGCATCGAACCGGTCCTGCAGCGAGGACGAAACAACTTGCTGCGCCGAGGCATCGCGTTCGGCATTGGCCGCCTGCGAAGACTGGAACGAAACAAGGCGCCGCGCGAATTCGTCGACCGACCCGTTGAAGGGCGATGCTGTGCCGCCAATGCCCGTCGAAGGCATATAGGTGCGCGTATTCGAGGTGAGCCGCGCGAGCAGGTCGAGCGGCCGCGTCGAGTCGCCGAGCGGCACATCCGTGTCGTAGGAGACGAGCAGCGTGTCGTCGGCGAGAAGCGCCGGATTGACATGGATGCGCGAGGCAAATCCCGCCTTCTGCGGCGGCACATCGAGACTGTTCGAGAAGATCGTGCCGTTCGGCCCGTCAACGAAAAGCGCAAGCCCCGTCGATCCGTCGGCAAGACCTGCCGGCGTCACCGCCGCGCTCAGCGCCTCGATATCGCTCGTATTCGCCGCGCCATCGTCGAGGAACCGCAGGACAGAGCCGGACGGGTTCGACACCACGACCTCCGGCGGCAGCGCCGCCTGAAGATCGGTGACGATATCCGCGATCGGCTGATTGAAGTTGAGGCCGATCACCATATCGTTCGGATTGGCGGTCGCGCTGTTGGACAACGGCAGAACGGACGGGTCGTCCACCCGTACGATCGTCACGTTCTGCCGCACCCCGCCCACACTGTATGTCAGACTGATCGTATTGCCGGAAAGCATCGAGGCCGTGTCGATCTCGAAGCCTTCCGCCGCGCCGTCCACGGCTGCGGTGCTTGCCACCGTCTCTTCGGACAGGCTGAGCGCAAGCTGGGCTGCCAGTTCGTCGAGCTGCGCCTGGGCCTGCGGCAGCACGCTGTCGCGCATCTCGACATAGCCCGCCAGAGCGCCGGAGCGGATTGCACCTGCCGCGATCAGATCGATATTGTTCGAGCCGGATACAAGCCGGATCGTACCCATGCCGCCATTTTCATAGGTCGAAGTGGCGTCGATCTGCGTGCGTTCGTCGAAGGTGAGTTCCACCGGCGTCCGGTCGAGCAGCAGCTGCCCGCCCGAGGTGAAGATCGTCACCGTGCCGTCGTCGCGATTGTCGACCTTGACGTCCATCAGCCGCGACAGCTCGTCGATCGCCATGTCGCGCTTGTCCTGCAGATCGCCGACCGACATGCTGCCGGCCTGGCGCTGCGAAATCTGGTTGTTCACCTGCGCAATTGTCTGGAGCAGCGCATTGGCCTGCTCGACGCCCGCGGCGATGTTCCGCTCCGCCTCGAGCCGCATGTCCTGGATCGTGTCCGACATGCGGTTCATCTTGGCGGCAAGATTGCCCGCCTCGTTCAGCAGCGAGGCACGCGCGGAGTCGGATTCCGGGTTGTTCACAAGCTCCTGCAGCATGGTTGCAAGCGAGCTGATCGCCCCGGCAATCGAGGCATTGGAATTCGGCGCCCCGAACATGGCGTCGATACGCGAGAGCATGCCCGACTTGATGTTGAGCCCCGCCGTGCCGGCGGATGCCGTGCGAAGCTGCTGCTGCAGAAAATCGTCGATCTGGCGCTGTGCGGCCTCGCGGCGCACGCCGATGCCCTCGCCGCCCGCGAGCAGGTTGGTCTGCTGCGCAACCTTCCTCGTATAGCCGGGCGTGCCCACATTGGCGATATTGCGCGAGGTAACGTCGATCCCGGCCTGGGAGACGTTCAACCCGCTCATTGCGGCGCCGAGTGCGGAAGTGAGGGACATGGGTAAACCTGACCGCTGGAAATTCTACCGGCTTGGTGTCCGCGCCGGATGCCCGCGAGGAGCGCCCGGCGCGAAACTCATCAGCGCTTCATGTTGAGCGTTTCGCGGATCAGCTCGTCGCTCGCCGTCACGATGCGCGTGCCTGCCGTATAGGCCTGCTGCGTCACGATCAGCTTCGAGAACTCGTCCGCAATGTCGACGTTCGAGGCTTCGCGCGCCGAGGCGATGATGTCGCCGCCGCCGCCAAGCATCGCTTCGCCGGATTCCTGCGTCGCCGCAAACGCCGTGCCGTCGAGCCGCTTCAGCTTGTCCGGCGCATTGAAGCGCGCCAGCGTCACTTCCGCGAGATCGACCGTCTTGCCGTTCGAATAAGTGCCGGTGACGCGGCCGTTTTCCGAAACCGCGATGCTCACAAGCTCGCCCGAGGGATAGCCGTTCTGGTCGAGCGCGGTGGTCTTCACCGTGCCGTTGTCGTCCTCGAACTGCGTGATGTTGGAAGCGCCATGATCGAGCACCACATTGCCAAGCGAAATGCCATTGACCGTGAGGCCCGTGATCGTCGATGAGTCGACCGCCGGGTCGAGGCGGCCCTGCGCATCGAAGGCATAGCTCTGGCCGGTATTCACCCACTTGTCCTGGGCGCCGGTCGCCGCATCGTTCGTCTTGTAGAAAAGCTGCCAGGTGTCGCCTGCGCCGGAGCTGTTGTCCGTCTTCGCCCAGCGGAACTGGACATTGGCCGGCGCACCGAGCGCGTCATAGCCGGTCACCGCGCCGCCCGAGAGCGAGTTGTTGAGGAAGATGTCTTCATTGTCGGCGGAGATGACCGAGAGGTCCGCAAGCGCCGGCGTGAAACGGTTGACCGTCAGCAATTCGCTGTTCGCAATGCCGGGATCGGCATTCGCCGTCTCCGGCCAGGCCGGCAGGTTCGCCTTGTAGCTGATGGTGCTGGTCGTGCGCGCCGCCAGGAAGTCGCGGTTGATCTGGATGCGGCCCGGCACGTCGCCGACCGGGTTGCCCGTCGTCGGGTCGATCTCGAGGCCCTGCAGCGTGTAGCCCGCGCCGTTCACGAGATAGCCGTACTTGTCCATCGAGAAGTCGCCGCGGCGCGTGTAGTAGTTCACGCCGTCGAAGACCGGGTTGCCGTCCACCGTCGCAACGCGCGAGGACACGACGAAAAAGCCCTCGCCATTGATCGCCATATGGGTCGGCACTTCCGAAGCGTCGATCGAGCCCTGCACGCCATTGGTGAAGGACGGCGCCGCCAGCACCGCACCAGGCAGATGATTCCGGCTCGTCGAGGCGGTCACGATGTCCTGGAACCTCGTATCCGTCCGCTTGAAGCCAACCGTCTGCGAATTGGCGATATTGTCCGAGATGTGACCGAGCGCGCTCGACTGGGCGCGAATGCCAGTCAGGGCCGTGGTCATCGATCCAAAAAAGCTCATGGGCTCTCTCCATACGGTC
>JAJLKS010000036.1:0-1404 GCA_033838765.1 Alphaproteobacteria bacterium | reverse complement strand
CGCTTTCTCGTCGATTGCGGCATGTTTCAGGGGTCGAAAACGCTGAAGGCGCTGAACTATGCGAATTTTCCCTTCAAGCCGGAAGAGATCGACTTTGTCCTGCTGACACACGCGCATATCGATCATTCCGGTCTTCTGCCGAAGCTCGTGAAGAACGGCTTCGGCGGCCCCATCTACGCGACGCACGGCACATACGACCTGCTCACATGCATGCTGCCGGACTCGGCGCATATCCAGGAATCGGAAGTGCAGCAGCTCAACAGGCGGAACGCGCGGCGCGGCCGCGATGAGGTGACGCCGATCTATGGACTGGAAGATGCGGAGACGACTTTGCGCATGTTCAGCCCCGTCGCCTATGACACATGGATCGAACCTGGGCCGGGGGTGCGCGCGCGCTTCTGGAATGCGGGCCATATTCTGGGGTCTTCCTCGATCGAGATCGAACTGAATACCGATGGCGGCAATCCTTGCACCTTGCGTCTACTCTTTTCCGGCGACATCGGTCCCGATGTGACGAGTTTTCATCCCTCGCCCGACTCGCCCAAGGACCTCGACTACATCATCTGCGAAGCGACCTATGGCGCGCGCGAGCGCGGTCTGATGTCGCTCGAGCAGCGGCGCGAGCTTGTGGCAAGGGAGGTGAACGAGGCGCTGAAGGATAACGGCGTGCTCATCGTTCCTTCATTCGCCGTCGAGCGAACACAGGAGCTTCTTTCCGATCTTCTCGCTCTGGCTCACAAGCGTCTGATCCCCCAGGTGCCGATATTTCTGGACTCGCCGCTTGCCATCCGCGCCACGGAAATCTTCATGGACCACGCGGACGAACTTGAGGACGGCGCCTCCTTCAAGCATCTGATGCGTTCGCCGCTCCTGCGAACCACGGAGTCGGTGCAGGAAAGCATGATGATCGAGCGCATGGATGGCGGCCATATCGTCGTTGCCGCAAGCGGTATGTGCGACGCAGGGCGCATCCGGCACCATCTGAAGAACCGGCTCTGGCGGCAGAACACGACCGTGCTGCTGGTCGGCTATCAGGCCGAAGGTACGCTTGGCCGCATTCTGCAGAATGGAGCGGAAGCGGTGCGCATTCAGGGAGAAGAGGTCAAGGTGCGGGCGCGCATCCGGACTCTCGATATCTTCTCCGGCCATGCGGACGGGCCGGGGCTGGCCCGCTGGGTGGCGGACCGCGGGCCTGTCAAACGTGGCATCATCCTCGTTCATGGCGAGGATGAGGGCATTGCCGGCCTCCACGAAAGGCTCGCCGCGCTTGGCCTCGATGGCGACCGCATATTCGCCCCCGCGCTCGATGCCGAACTCGACCTGCTGGCGGAAACGCCGGCTGCGCGCGAGCGCCCCTCCGCCCGCCGTCGTCAGCCCGAAAGCGTCGGAAGGACCGATTGGCAC
>JAJLKS010000035.1:0-3736 GCA_033838765.1 Alphaproteobacteria bacterium | reverse complement strand
TTGAACATTGCCCACCCCAGCATGATATAGTCCCGGCCCGCCAAAGGATGCGCCGGGCCACGCGGCCGGCGCTGCCGGCCAGCGCACACTTAGTCGATATAGAATGTCCCAGTTACCCGATCAAGTATTGCGCACCGCTTTTACGGGAAACGGCGGCGCAAGACCGACTCCCGGAGTCGGTCTCCTGCGGGCACCACGCATATGAGGAGAACGCAAGGCCCATGCCCGAAGTGATTTTCAATGGTCCGGCCGGCCGCATCGAAGGCCGCTATCACCACAGCAAGAAGGCCAATTCGCCCGTGGCGCTGGTGCTTCACCCGCATCCGCAGTTCGGCGGGACCATGAACAACCCGGTCACCTATGCCCTGTTCCAGGCCTTCGTGCAGCGGGGCTTTTCGGTGCTCAGGTTCAATTTCCGGGGCGTCGGGCGGAGCCAGGGGGCTTTCGATTCCGGCATCGGCGAGCTTTCGGATGCGGCCTCGGCGCTCGACTGGCTGCAATCGCAGAATTCGGACGCCTCGCAGTGCTGGATCGGCGGCTTTTCCTTCGGCGCCTGGATCGCCATGCAGGTTCTGATGCGCCGGCCCGAGATCGAGGGTTTCATCTCGGTCGCGCCGCCCGCCAACATGTATGACTTCTCCTTCCTCGCGCCCTGCCCCTCTTCCGGCATCATCATCAATGGCGGCATCGACCAGGTGGCGCCGCAGGCCGATGTGCTGAAGCTCGTCGAGCGCCTCAAGACGCAGAAGGGCATCACCATCGAGCATGCGACGGTGGACGGGGCCAACCACTTCTTCGAGAACAAGCTCGAGCCTCTCGCCGCCACCGTCGGCGCCTATCTCGACAAGCGCCTCGCGGACGGCCCCGAGAAGGGGTGAGGTTGGGGCGGGCGACGCTCTCCAGTTTCCAAAACAAAACGTCATGGCCGGGCCCTCCTTTGGCATCATTTGGCCGGCCATCCAGTCTTCCTTCCCCGCCGCCCGCCCTTTTCCGCCCGCGCCCCGCGGACTATCCTCACTCCCGGACAATCATGAAGCCCACGGGATGGAAGCCATGAGCGACGCAGTCGGACCCGGCGATCTCGTTCTTTGCGTCAATGCCGCGCCGAACCATGTGACGGGCATGCCCGTGCCGCTGCAGGCGGGCGAGACCTATGTCGTCTTCGCGGTGATGGAATTTGCCTGCCCCTGCGGCCGCTCCGACGCGCTGCTCGATGTCGGCGTTGACTTCGCCTGGTGCCAGTCCCGCTTCCGCCTCCTGCCCAAACCCAAGATGGAAAAAAAGCCCCGCGCCGCTTCGAAGCCGAAGGAGACGGAGAAGGTTTGAGCACTTACAGATATTCTGTTGTTGATTGCGACGTCTCCGACAGGCGAGCTCTCGAGAGCTATCGCGCCAAACGCTTCGAATGGACCAATTGGCTTGATGACGATGAACACCATGCTATCTGGAACGTTATCGCCCAGATGGTCTGGCGTGAGGTGGCATTCCAAACACTCGCCAGAGTCGCAGATGACGACCAGAATAGCGCGCTGAACAACCCATTAATTCAGGAAGCCATAGTCTATGGACACGTGGCTATGCAGGTTCTTGCCATCCGGCGGCTGACCGACAAGTCCTCCACGGTCCTCTCGCTAACCAAGCTACTGTCGGACATTTGCAGCAACCGCGCACTCTTGACACGCGAAAATTATGTCTGTTTCGACGGCCTGCCATATGACTACGACAAGGTAGAAGAAGAACACTATCGAACGCACCGACAAGGCGCGGTATGGCTCGACACGACCGGACCCAATGCTTTTGATGCAGCCCGAAGGGCACATGAACAGTTTGACCGGCTTTGCGGAACAAACCCGATCTACAGAAAACGTGATGACCGACTGCCGGTAAGGAAGCTCGTAAATACGATTGAACAGTGGATAAGCGATTGCGGTGCGACAGGAATCAGAGAGTGGAGTCACAACTACTTAGCACACGCAGGATCGGTACATTCGAGAAAAGCAATTGCTGACTATTCTGTAACAGGTGCCAAGATCGGTGACGCCATCAGCGGACTTGCGAAGGCAACAGAAGCAGTGTCGGCGTACCTGTTATATTCGTCTGGAAGATTGAACGCGTTGATGCCAACACCACAGTTCGATCAATTTGAGAGATTAAAAAACCCGGCGCTAGTGACGCCAAGTGCGCTTGATCTTTCGATGATTTGGAGTCAGATCGCCGACAGCTATGACGAGTCACTAGACGATGTCGAAGCAAAACTAACCGCTGGAGCCAGTTCCTAGATATCAGCCATAAATAAAGCGTTTCGGCCGGTTCAAACTACGTAAAACTCTCTACCCGCCCAACACCTTCCCCGCCCTATGCAGCTGCCCGCCCGGCATGGGCTCGGGCACGCCCGTCGTGCCCGGCAGGCTGAGCGGCTTGCCGCGCAGCGCGCGGACGGCGAGGTAGGCGAAGGATTCGGCTTCGATGTCGTCGCCGCGCCAGCCTAAATCCTCCGCAGGCAGAACACCACCCTGAAGCCTGCGGCTCAGCATCGACATCAGCACCGGGTTGTGCCGCCCGCCGCCGCAGACGATGAAGCGCGAGGGCACGCCCGGCACATGGGCGAGGCCGCGCGCAATCGCCTCCACGGTGAAGGCGGTGAGCGTCGCCGCGCCGTCGGGCGCGGAGAGATGGCCGACGGCATCGGGCGAGAAGGAAAAGCGGTCGAGCGATTTCGGCGGCGGCGCCTCGAAGAAGGGATGCGCCATCAGCCGCTCCAGCGCGTCCATATCGACCTCGCCCGCGCCTGCCATCGCGCCGTCGCGGTCCACGGGCTCGCCGGTATGGGCATGGGCCCAGTCGTCGATCAGCGCATTGCCGGGGCCGGTGTCGAAGGCGATCAGCGCGCCGTCCGTGCCGACAAAGGTGATGTTGCCGACGCCGCCGATATTGATGATGGCGACGGGCTCCGATATGCCGGCGCTCCGCGCCAGCGCCTGATGATAAAGCGGCACGAGCGGCGCGCCCTGCCCGCCCGCCGCCACATCGGCGCTGCGGAAATCATTGACGACATCGATGCCGGTGAGCCGCGCCAGCACATCGCCAAGGCCGATCTGCACCGTGCGGCGGCGGTCCGGCTGATGGAGCACGGTCTGCCCGTGAAAGCCGATCACCGAAATATCGGCGGGCTTCAAGTCCGCATCGGCGAGGAGCTTGCGCACCGCGATGGCGTTCGCCAGGGTGAAGTGCCGCTCGGCCTCGGCGATTTCCTCGGGCATGGGCTGGTCCGGCTCCCAGCCCTTGGCGGCTTCGAGCGCCATCGAAAGGATCAGCCGTTCCTCGGGCTTGTAGGGCACGAAACCCGAGGGGCCGGGCCGCACCGCGCCCTCGCCGTCCGTTTCCACGATGGCGGCGTCGATCCCGTCCAGCGAGGTGCCGCTCATCAATCCCAAGGCTCTGATCATCTTGCCGTCTGTCCGTTTTGCCCCTGCGGCGGGCCCGTGATACACCAGCCGCCAATTCCAGCCTATCCGAAACCCGAGCGATCATCATGTCCAGCTTCAAGTCCGATTTCCTGCGCGAACTCGAGCAGCGCGGCTTCATTCACCAGCAGTCCGATGCGGGCGCGCTGGACGAGATTGCCGCGACCCGCGTGCTGACGGGCTATATCGGCTATGACGCGACGGCGCCGAGCCTTCATGTCGGGCACCTGATGCAGATCATGATGCTGCGCTGGCTGCAGAAGACCGGCAAC
>JAJLKS010000034.1:0-3401 GCA_033838765.1 Alphaproteobacteria bacterium | reverse complement strand
GTGAGCTTCAACGCAGATGCTTTCGCGCGGATGAACAGGGCGATGGAAGAAGCCTCGCTGATCGTCATCACCCATGAACACATGGATCATATCGGCGGCATCACCACGCACCCGAACCTCGCTTCCATCCTGCCGCAAACCAAGCTGACCGAAGAACAATTGTCGCAGCCGGGGCGCAGCCTGCCGGCCCGTTTCGAGGACGGCGCGCTCGAAGGTTTCGTGCCGCTGTCCTATGACCGCCTTGCCGTCATTGCGCCGGGTATCGTCCTCATCGAGGCGCCGGGGCATACGCCGGGCAGCCAGATGGTCTATGTGCAGCTTGAGGATTATTCCGAGTATCTTTTCGTCGGCGATGTCGCCTGGCAATACCGCAACATCCTGACGCAGCGCCAGCGTGCCCGCCTCGTCACCCAGTTTTTCCTGAACGAGGACCGCGCTGCCGTGTTCGGCCAGCTCGCCGCGCTTCACGCGCTCAGCGAGGCAGAACCCGAAATCGCGATCGTGCCGGGGCATGACGGCGAGATCGTCGGCCAGCTTATTGAGGCCGGAAAACTCTCGGAAGGCTTCTCGCTCGCGGCGGATTAATCGGCCGCCGCAGCTTCATAGGCGGCGCTTGCCTCAAGCCACTTGTCTTCGGCTGCGGCAAGCGCCTTCAGAGTGTC
Organism: Alphaproteobacteria bacterium; assembly: GCA_033838765.1. Classification (GTDB taxonomy): domain Bacteria; phylum Pseudomonadota; class Alphaproteobacteria; order Parvibaculales; family Parvibaculaceae; genus Parvibaculum. The sequence goes on along the minus strand of JAJLKS010000034.1, from coordinate 2,739 downwards.
GGCGCGCTCCTTCGCGGTCGCGGCCATCGCAGCAGGGTCGCTCGCCACTTTCGGTTCGGCGAGTTTGCCGTCCAGCGTCGCGACAATCTGCTGCAGCCGCGCGATTTCCTTTTCCGCTTCCTGCGCCTTCTTCTTCAGCGGTGCAATCTGCTCGCGCTTCTGCGCGGCAAGGCGGCGGGCCTCGCGCTTGTCCACCTGCACACGCGGCGCTTCGGCAACGATCTCCTCGCCATCTTCGGCAACGAGCGGTTTCACGCGCCGCGCCGGATCGAGCAGCCACTTCCGGTAGTCGTTGAGGTCGCCTTCGTAGGGCGCGACCGTGCCATCCGCGACGAGCCAGAGCCTGTCCGCGCAGGTCTCCACCAGATGCCGGTCATGCGAAATCAGAATGAACGCGCCGTCATATTCGTTGATCGCCATGACCAGAGCCTCGCGGCTGTCGACGTCGAGATGGTTCGTCGGTTCGTCGAGGATGATCATGTGCGGCTTGTCGAACGTCGCGATGGCGAAGAGGAGCCGCGCCTTCTCGCCGCCCGAAAGTTTCTCGACCTTCGTGTCTGCCTTGTCCGCGCCGAAGCCGTAGAAGCCCGCCCGGGCGCGCACCTGCGCGATCGTGGCGTCGGGCATCAGCTCGCGGAAATGCTCGTAAGGCGTCTCGCCCATATTGAGTTCATCGAGCTGGTGCTGCGCGAAATAGGCGATGCGGAGTTTCTTCGAGACATATTTATGTCCCGCCGTCACGCGCAGCCGGTCGCAGAGCAGCTTCGCGAATGTCGACTTGCCATTGCCGTTCGCGCCGAGCAGCGCAATGCGGTCGTCCTGGTCGATGCGCAGATCGAGCCCGCTCAGAACCGGCTTGTCGGGTTCATAGCCGACGCTGGCATGTTCAAGCCGGATGATCGGCGAGGCGAGCGGCTTTTCCGGCGCCGGGAAGTGGAACGGCAGCACGCGCTCCTGCAGCACATCTGCAATGGGCTCCATCTTCGCGAGCGCCTTCATGCGGCTTTGCGCCTGCCGCGCCTTGGAAGCCTTCGCCTTGAAGCGTTCGATGAAGCTTTCCATGTGGCGGCGCGCATCGTCCTGCTTCTTCTTCATCGAGAGCTGAAGCATCAGCTTTTCGCGGCGCGTCTTGTCGAAGCGGTCGTAGTTGCCCGTGTAGAAATTGAGCTTCTGGTTTTCGAGATGCAGGATGTTCTGCGCCACATTGTTGAGAAGGTCCTTGTCGTGGCTGACGATGAGAACCGTATAGGGATAGCGCCGCAGATAATCCTCAAGCCATATCGTGCCTTCGAGATCGAGATAGTTGGTCGGTTCGTCGAGCAGCAGCAGGTCGGGCTCGGAGAAGAGAACCCCGGCCAGCGCCACGCGCATCCGCCAGCCGCCCGAAAAATCCGAGCAGGGCCTGGCCTGCGCCGCCTCGTCGAAGCCGAGGCCGGAGAGAATGGTGGCCGCGCGGGCCGGGGCCGCATGGGCGCCCATATCGGCCAGCCGCATGTGAATTTCGGCAATCCGGTTGGGGTCCGTCGCGGTTTCCGCTTCCTCCAGAAGCGAGGCCCGTTCCGTATCGGCGGCCAGCACCGTGTCGATGAGGGAGGTCGGCCCGGCCAGCACCTCCTGCCGGACCATGCCGATCCGCCAGTTCTTCGGATAGGAAATACCCCCGCTTTCCGGCCCGTATTCCCCGGTTATGAGCTTCAGCAGGGTGGATTTGCCGGTGCCGTTGCGGCCGACAAAGCCCGTCCGCTGCCCCGGCGGAATGGCCGCCGTGACCCGGTCGAGGAGGAGACGCCCCTCCATCCGGAAGGTGAGATCGTTGATATGAAGCATGGTGAGCGGGCTTTTAGCACTCGCGGTTGCCCGCGTCACCAAGCCCCGCTATAAACCGCGCCAAATCTTCCACCTGCACAATTTGGGAAAGCTGAGCATGGCCCTCGAACGGACCTTCTCGATCATCAAGCCGGACGCGACCCGGCGGAACATCACCGGCAAGATCATCGACCGCATCGAAAGCGCGGGCCTCCGGGTCATCGCCTCGAAGCGTATCCACATGTCGAAGGCGCAGGCCGAAGGCTTCTACGCGGTCCACAAGGAACGCCCCTTCTTCAACGATCTCGTCTCCTTCATGATTTCGGGCCCGGTCGTGGTCCAGGTCCTCGAAGGCGAGAACGCCATCGCGAAATACCGCGAAGTCATGGGCGCGACGAACCCGGCCAATGCCGATGCCGGCACAATCCGCAAGGACTTCGCCGAGTCGATCGAGGCGAACTCGGTCCACGGTTCCGACGCCGCGGAGACCGCCGCCGAAGAGATCAAGTATTTCTTCAAGGACGACGAAATCGTCGGCTGATTTCACTGGCCGCTGAATCTGAAAAGCCCCGCTGGAAACGGCGGGGCTTTTTCGTGACTACTTTTTGATTGCGATGGTCAACCAATCGGGTGGGGCGTCTTCGATGTCGAAACGGCTGGCGAGATTGTACACCTCTAGATATTGCTCGTCCGACATCCACTCAGGTCGATCTTCAAAGACCTTCAACTCAGGGTACTTCTCCGCAATCTCAAGTGCGGAACGGGCGCGGACAAGGGTCCATATCCCACCCATTCCGTAGTCGTATACCGCTAGGAAATCGCGCTTTGCCATTTCATAGCCCTGTCATGCGATCCCCGGCACAAACAACGGCGCCGGCACTTCCGCGCCATCGGCATCGCTCAGCACCACATGCTCGCCCACGACGCGCGCCT
>JAJLKS010000033.1:0-1902 GCA_033838765.1 Alphaproteobacteria bacterium | reverse complement strand
GGCAGATGCAGCGTGCCTGCCTTCTTCAGCTCGGCGAATTCCGCGTCGACCTGACGCTTCATTTCTTCCGCGCCGATTTCATGCACGAGAATCTTGATGCGCGCTTTGTAGATATTGTCGCGCCTTCCATACATGTTGTAGACGCGCATGACCGCTTCGAGATAGGCGAGCAGGTCTTCCTTCGGTACGAAATCCGCAATCTTCTTCGCGATCATCGGTGTGCGGCCAAGCCCGCCGCCGACATAGACCTCGTAACCGATATTGCCCTTTGCATCCTGCACGATCTGGATGCCGATATCGTGGACGCGGATCGCGGCGCGGTCGTCCGGTGTGCCGGACACGGCAATCTTGAACTTGCGCGGCAGGAAAGAGAATTCCGGATGGAAGGTCGACCACTGCCGGATCACTTCCGAAATGATGCGCGGGTCTTCGATCTCCGCCTTCGCCGCCCCCGCATACTGGTCGGACGTCACGTTGCGGATGCAGTTGCCGGATGTCTGGATCGCATGCATCTCGACGGTCGCGAGTTCCGCCAGCAGGTCCGGCATGTCTTTCAGCGCCGGCCAGTTGAATTGCAGGTTCTGCCGCGTCGTGAAGTGGCCATAGCCGCGGTCGTATTTGCGGCCGAGATGCGCGAGCATTCGCAGCTGGCGCGATGAAAGCGTGCCATAGGGAATGGCGATCCGCAGCATATAGGCATGAAGCTGCAGATAGACGCCGTTCATCAGCCGCAGTGGCTTGAACTCGTCTTCCGTCAGCTCGCCCGAAAGCCGCCGCGCGACCTGGCCGCGAAACTGCGCCACGCGCTCATTGACGATCTGCTGGTCGAATTCGTCGTAACGATACATGTACTTCTGCCTCTGCCTTGCGGCTCAACCGCGCCGATCGGCCACGCCGACCGGCTGTGCCAATCAGCTGTGAACGCCGGAAAGTTCCGCCTGCTTGCCGAGATCGAGGCGGACCGTCGGTCCCGCCTGCCGGATCGTTTCGCGTACGCTCGCCGCGCGGATACCCGCCTCTTCCTTGAAGACCTCGAAGAGATAGGGCTCCACAACGATATTCTTTTCGAGCGCCGGCGCGGACCTGGCGAGAAGCGCCTCGGCGTCTTCCTTGCCCTCGGCCACCGCCGCGTCCTGCAGCGACTCCGACCATTCGGCATTCGCCGTCAGATAGACCACGATGCCGTCTGCAAGGCGGTTTGCCGTCACTGCCTGAAATTGTGCGCCCTTGCGGGTGTGTTGAGCCATTTCTGCGTTCCTGATGCCGGAAATGCGCGCCGCGTTTCGTCCGGCGAAGGAATATGGGCGCGCGCGCCCGGACGCAAGGGGACCGGGCAATTTCCCGCCTAAGATGGGTTTTTTCTCAATAAACGTCAATGATCGTGTGAATATTTATATATTACACGAAAAATATGTTTATAAAGAATCCGGCGGATTTCTGTCAAACCGGGCAGGGGGCCTAGTTTTCCCGCCGCACCGCGCTCTCATGCCAGCGCCGCAGCAGCCTGTTTTCGAGAAGGCTGAGCGCAAAGAAGATCGTGATGCCAAGGCCCGAAAGCAGGAACAGCGCCGCGAACATGCGGGGTATGTCGAGCCGGTTTCCCGCTTCCACGATCCGCCAGGCAAGCCCGTTGCCCGAGCCCGACCCCGCCACGAACTCCGCCACCACCGCGCCGATCAGCGCCAGCCCGCCGGAAATCTTGAGGCCCGCCAGGATGTAGGGCAGGGCGGAGGGGAGTTGCAGTTCCGTCAGCACCTGCCAGCGCGAGGCACCATAAAGCCGGAAGAGATCGCGCAGATTGTGGTCCGCCGAACGCAAGCCCAGCGTCGTGTTGGAGAGGATCGGGAAGAAGGCGACGATCCAGGCAAGGATCAGCAGCGCGAATTCCACATTGTCGTATCC
>JAJLKS010000032.1:0-3271 GCA_033838765.1 Alphaproteobacteria bacterium | reverse complement strand
ATTGCGGCATATTCATCCGGATGCGGGGGAACGTCATTGTCGCCGCGATATGGAATACCAAGCCCGCCACCGAGATCGATATGAGCGATCGCATTGCCTTCGGCGCGCAATGCCTCGACCATGGATGCGACGCGGGAAAAGGCTGCGGCGAAGGGTTCGAGATCGGTCAGCTGGCTGCCGATATGAACGTCGATGCCATCGGCCAGAATGCCGGGCAGCTCACGCGCGCGGGCATAGACGGCAGGTGCCCGCTTCCATGAAATGCCGAACTTGTTTTCGGCCTTGCCGGTCGCGATCTTCTCATGCGTCTTGGCATCGACATCCGGGTTCACGCGGATCGCGACGCGCGCGGTCAGTCCGCGCGCAGCGGCGAGCTGCGACAGGAGTTCGAGTTCGGGTTCCGATTCCACGTTGAAGCGGTCGATGCCGGTTTCAAGCGCGAAGGCCATCTCGGCTTCGGTCTTGCCGACGCCTGAAAAGACGATCTTGTCCGGCGTCACGCCTGCGGCCAGCGCGCGCCTCAACTCGCCTTCCGACACGACATCGGCCCCCGCGCCCTGCCGCGCCAGCGTGGCGACGACGGCAAGGTTCGAGTTCGCCTTTACCGAATAGCAGACACGAGCAGGCTGACCCTTGAAGGCATCCGCAAAGACACGGTAGTGCCGCTCAAGCGTTGCGCTCGAATAGCAATAGAAGGGTGTGCCGATCGCAGCCGCGATTTCGGGTATGGCAACATCCTCGGCATGGAGAATGCCGCCACGATATTCGAAGTGATGCATCTTACGATCCGGTCAGGCGTGCCCCGGCGGGGCGGCGCTCAATAATTGTAGCGGTCCACGCGGCGGCGCGGCGCAATGTCGTCGAATTCATTGTCGATGGGGCGCGCGTCGATCGGGGCCTCGTCGCCCATGATTTCTTCCGCCGTCGGCACGGCCTCGGCGGCCGGCCGCGGTTCGGCCCCGGGCGGTGCTTCGAGGTCGCCCTTGCGGCCACAGGCGGCGAGCGCCACGACGATGGCAAGGCCCAGCAGGGCGGCTTTGGTTCCTCGCATCATCATTCCGTTCGATCCCCTTGTCTCGGGCCGGCTATCCGGCCTTGCCCAGTTGTGTGCGCCACTGCTTTGCCGCCTCGCGGACATTCAAAGGCGAAGTTCCGCCAAAGCTTGTGCGGCTTGCCACCGAATTGTCCACCCCCAGCACGGAATATACTTCATCCGTAATGCCGGGCTCCACGTCCTGCATTTCCGAGAGCGTCAGCCCGTCGAGGTCCACGCCCTTTTTTTCGGCCTTCGCGACCAGCGCGCCCGTCACGTGATGGGCCTGACGGAAAGGCAGGCCGAGGCGGCGCACCAGCCAGTCGGCAAGATCCGTCGCGGTCGAGAAGCCGCGCGAGGCGGCGGCCCGCATGGCCTGCTCGTTGACGGTCAGCGTCCGCACCATGCCGGTCATGGCGGCCAGCGAGAGCGACAGCGCGTCGAGCGCATCGAAGGCCGCTTCCTTGTCTTCCTGCATATCCTTCGAATAGGCGAGCGGCAGGCCCTTCATCACGATGAGGAGCGAGGTCAGAGCGCCGATCACGCGGCCCGATTTCGCGCGAACGAGTTCCGCCGCATCCGGGTTGCGCTTCTGCGGCATGATCGAGGAGCCGGTGGTGAAACTGTCCGGCAGCCGTACGAAATCGAAGCCCGGTGTCGACCAGATCACGATTTCCTCGGCGAGCCGCGAAAGATGGGTGGCGGCGATGGCGGCTGCCGAAAGCGTCTCGAGAACGAAGTCGCGGTCGGAGACGGCGTCGAGCGAGTTCCGCGTCGGCCCGTCGAAGCCGAGCGCCTTTGCCGTCATGTGGCGGTCGATCGGGAATGACGTGCCGGCAAGCGCGGCACTGCCGAGCGGGCATTCGTTGAGGCGCTGTCTTGCATCGGCCAGCCGTCCCCGATCCCGCGCCGCCATTTCCACATAGGCGAGGCAATGATGGCCGAAGGTAACGGGCTGCGCGGTCTGAAGATGCGTAAAGCCCGGCATGATGGTGGCCGCATGCTCTTCCGCCCGCGTAACGAGCGCGAGCTGGAAGTCGCGGAGCTGCCCGTCCAGATGGTCGAGCGTGTCGCGGATATAGAGTTTGAAGTCCGTCGCGACCTGGTCATTGCGCGAGCGCGCGGTGTGAAGCCTGCCCGCCGCCGCCCCGATCAGGTCTGCAAGGCGCGATTCCACATTCATGTGGATGTCTTCCAGGTCGCGGCGAAATTCGAATTTTCCGCCTTCGATCTCGGCCAGCACCGCATCGAGCCCTGCGACGATTTTATCGGCATCTTCCCTTGAGATAATTCCCTTTTCGGCCAACATGCGGCAATGCGCCTTCGAGCCCGCAATATCCTGGGCGAAGAAGCGCTGGTCGAAGCCGATGGAGGCGTTGATCTCCTCCATGATCCGGTCGGGGCCTTCGCCGAAGCGGCCGCCCCACATCTTGTTGCTCATTGCTGTTCTCCGGGGCGGATGCCGTCCAGCCCCTCTCGGACGCCGATTAGAGAGTAAGGAATGCCCCAGACAAGCCCGAAATTGCTCGCTCTGCTCGCCGGAACGGCCCTTCTGATCGCCGGGGGGGTATATCTGATCGGACAGGGGGGCGGCAACCCGCAGGCCCCTCAGACGTCTTCGGCGCTCAATGCGGCGGCGGTGGGCGAAGTGGCGAATTTCGTGCCGAAGCCCGTTCCAGCCGCGATGCCCGAGGTGCCGTTCCGCGATGCGGAGGGACGGGAGACGAGCCTTGCCGATTTCCGGGGAAAGCTCGTTCTGCTGAACCTGTGGGCAACCTGGTGTGCGCCCTGCCGGGAAGAAATGCCCCAGCTCGACGAGCTGCAGGCCGAACTTGGAGGCGATGCCTTCGAGGTGCTCGCCCTGAGCGTCGATTCAACCGGGCCGGAAGTCCCGGCAGCCTTTCTGAAGCAGGTGGGGGCCAGCAATCTCGCCTTCTTTCACGACCCTTCTGCCAAGGCGAATTTTACGCTCGGCGCCTTCGGGCTTCCGACCACCATCCTGATTTCGCCGGACGGGCTCGAAATCGGCCGCATGGCGGGGCCGGCGCACTGGGCGAGCGAGGATGCGAAGGCACTGATCCGGCAGGCGCTCGATCTTTACGGACCTTCACCGGAGAACTGACCGGACGGTCAGAGCGGCGGGTCTTCGACCCATGCCACGAACAAACCGCCCACGGGCAGTGCGGGTTCGCAGCCCCCCGCACGCAGCGGCGCCCACCCGCAAAGGCCCACCACAAA
>JAJLKS010000031.1:0-2037 GCA_033838765.1 Alphaproteobacteria bacterium | reverse complement strand
GGCGGCAAGATCGACGGCGGCGAATTTCTGAGCCTCGCCACGCGCCTCGGTGTCAACGACACGATCGGCAAGCCTTTCCAGATCTCTGCCCTGCTTGCGAAAATCGAGCGTCTCTGTGCCAATGGCGGCGATGCCAGCGTCGCGGCGGCAGGCTGAACCGGGTTTCCTTCTTTTCCATTGATGGCGGGCGCAAGCGCATTATGATGCGCGCCCGATGCTTCAGGGCCCCTGTGGCGGAATGGTAGACGCGGCAGACTCAAAATCTGTTGTTGGCAACAACGTGCTGGTTCGAGTCCGGCCAGGGGCACCAGCCTTCGCGCGTTGCGCTTCGGCTGGCGGGGCTGGCGGTCGCGAAGAAAGCTATCATCCCAGCAACTTCTGCATCAGTACGAGATCGAGCCAGCGGCCGAACTTGAAGCCGACCTCGGGCATGCGCGCGACCTCGCGGAAGCCGCAGCGCTCATGCAGCCCGATCGAGGCTGCATTCTCCGCCTCGATCCCGGCAATCATGGCATGCAGCCCTTGCCTGCGCGCTTCTTCGATGAGCGACATCATCAATGCGGCAGCGATACCGTTTCCGCGCAGGGGCCGGCTGACATAGACCGAGTTTTCCACTGTGAAGCGATAGCCCTGAAAGGGCCGGAAGTCGCCATAGCTTGCATAGCCTCCAACCTCGCCGCCGACGTCGGCAACGAGCACGGGGAAGCCGCGCGCCACTCGCTCGCGCCACCAGGTCCGGCGACCTTCAAGGTCCGACAAGGTCTCGTTCCAGATCGCGGTCGTGTTCTCCACTGCATCGTTGTAGATCGCGAGGATGGCGGGGAGATCCGCCTCCCCGGCGGCGCGGATCGAAAGAGCGGCGGTCATGGCGGCGTGTCTCAACAGGATGAACCGCCCAGAGCATAGCAACCGGCCCGCGGCATGCATCGGAATTAAATTAATTGACTAATCAATTAAATATATTCCATACTTTCACGGCCCGGTGCGATAGCCGCCGGGCATGTGTTCACCGGCCCGATGGGCCGCAGTCAAAGGGTGCCGAGGATGGGCGACAAGGCGGAAGCAGCGGAACTTCTGAAGAAGCTGAAAAGCGAAGGCGTCGAATATTGCTATGCGACCTATGTCGATGTGCATGGCGTCTCCAAGACGAAATGCGTGCCCATCGCGCATTTCACCGACATGGCAGGGGGCTCCGAGCTTTTCACCGTCGGCGCGCTTGAAGGAATGGGGCTTGTCGGCCCGCATTTCGACGAATGCGCGACGGTGCCCGATCTTGCGAGCGCAACCATCCTCCCCTGGGACCGGCGCTATTGCTGGTTTGCCTCCGATCTCCATTTTCATGGCGAGCCCTACCGGAATTGCAGCCGTGTCATCCTGAAGCGTGCGAGCGAGAAGGCTGCAGAGCGCAATCTCGTCTTCAACCTCGGCATCGAACCTGAATTCTATGTGCTGCGCCGGACGGAAAAGGGACTTGCGCCTTTTCAGAGCGAAACCTTCCATGGACCGACGCCGGCCTACGATCTCCATCAGATTTCGCTTGCAGGTCCCTTCCTCGAGGAACTGACGCGCTATGTCGAAGAGCTCGGCTGGGGTCTGTATTCCTTCGACCAGGAAGGCGGGCATGGCCAGTTCGAAATCGACTTCGGTTATACCGATGCGCTGACGACGGCGGACCGGCTCACCTTCTTCCGCTTCATGGTGAAGTCGATTGCACACAAGCATGGCGCGGTTGCGAGCTTCATGCCCAAGCCCTTCAGCAACGACTTCCGTTCCGGTGCGCATCACAACATGTCGCTGATGGATATGACGACGAAGGAAAATCTCTTCGATGCATCGAAGCGCGGTGCCGGGCTGCTCGCCCAGAACTACGGACTCGCGGTGACCGACGAGACGCTCTACTTCACGGGCGGCCTTCTCGAACATGCGCAGGCGCTATGCGCTGTGACCTGTCCTACCTTCAATTCCTACAAGGGCCTCATTGCGCAGGGCGAAATGCCGGACATGTCGTGGGCGCCTGTGCTGCGCGCCTATGGCCGC
>JAJLKS010000030.1:0-1183 GCA_033838765.1 Alphaproteobacteria bacterium | reverse complement strand
CGCCCAGCCGACGGCGACCGAGAGCGCGACGAAGAGCAGGGCGAAGATGAGCGCCGTCTGGATTTCGAGCGGGTTCGAAGGCGGCAGCACTTCGGTTCCGCTGACATTGCCATTGCTCGCGCCGCGCCAGTAGTGCCACGCAGAGAGAGCGAGGCCCGCGGCAAGCAGCGCTGCGAGAAATGGCGCAAGCGCGAAGGCAAGCTCGCGGTTGAAGATGGCCACGACGATCAGGATGCGCAGGAACATGACGCTGGTCGAGATCGTGATCGCGGCATTGAGGATATGCGTGCTGCCCGCCGCCGTGCCCGCGCGACGCGACAATACGACCGTCGTTGCGGTCGAGGAATAGAGCCCGCCGAGCGCTGCCGAGTAGAGAAGCCCGTGGCGCGGCGCGACATAGCGCTGCACGAGATAGGAAGCATAGGACAGCGTGCTCACCACAACGACGGCAAGCCAGACCTGATAGGGCGTGATCGGCGTGATGCCGGTCACCGGCTCGTTCGGAACGAGCGGCAGCACGATGCCTATGATGATGAGGAATTTGGCAAGCGTCGCGATCTCCGTGCTGCCCACGGTTTCCGCGAATGTGTGCAGCCGTTCGCGCGCGCCGATGAAAAGCACCGCGCTGACGGCGATCGCGACGGGAATCCAGAGCGGCTGCGTCAGCGTGATGGGCCCGAGCAGATAGGCAATCAGGTTTGCGACGAGCGCCATGATGCCGCCGTCGAGGCGTATGCCGGGCGAGTGTTCGATGCGGGGTTCGGCGCGCTGCGTCGACAGGTGGTGCCAGTACCAGATGGCGAGCCAGGCGCCGGTTACGGCAAGCCCGCCCAGAAACAGAAATCCTGTATCGGGCGCAAGCGCATAGAGAAGCGCGCCCGCAAGCGCCAGCAGCGGAAATGTGCGCACGCCGCCGGGCGCCTTCAGTTTGTTGTCGCCGAAATATTCCTCGAAGGCGAGGCCGATAAAGAAGGCGAGGCCGAGCAGCGCGACAAGCCGCGCCGGATCGAGAAGCGAGTCCGGCCCTGCCGAAAGGAATGTATCCATGCTGTCTTCGTTCATGACGGCCTCAATGTTCGAGACGCCCGGCTTCGATCAGGGACGGATCGAACGGCATGACCACGCGCTGATCCGAATGAATGCCATCTTTCGGCTTTCCGCGATAGTCGATGCGCGAAAGCAG
>JAJLKS010000029.1:0-2353 GCA_033838765.1 Alphaproteobacteria bacterium | reverse complement strand
CGGCACAGGCTTTCCATGAGGGGATAGCCGGCGCAAGAGGCAGCCTGTCATGTCGTCCCGGAAGGCCCGGACAAATCGGTTGGACCGCGACGAGGACCGGAAGGAAGCGGACTGGCAGCTCGTCCGCCGCTCCGGTCTTGGGCCGGTGCGTCTCGCTGTCGGGGCAAATTCGGATATTCTGGCGGAACAGCAGGAAGAGTTCGGCGGCAGCATGGGCCGGTGGGACGACGATGACTGGGAAGATCGCGGCTATCGCCGCATCGAGCCGACCTTCACCCGTGAAGGCGTGCGCAAGAAATCCGCGCCCAAAAAATCCGCGCCCCGTCCGGAAAAAAAGCCCGCTGCGCCTGCCAAGAAGACTGCCTCAGGGAAATCGCCAGCGCGCAAGCCTTCAACTCCCCGGCTGAGCGCCGCCGACAGGCCTGTAGCCTCCTCACGCCGCAACCCGCGGGGCCTGCTCGGCAATATCGTCTATGGCGTCGTCGTGCTCGGCCTCTGGGGCATGATTGCCTTTGGCGGCCTTCTGTTCTGGTACGGGCTCAACCTGCCCGACACGTCGGGCCTCTACAACACGCGCCACACGCCTTCCATTTCCATCATCGCGACCGATGGCGAAGTGCTGAGCCATCGTGGCGATCTTACCGGCGGCTTTACTACCGTCGCCGAGCTGCCGCCTCATGTGCCGCAGGCCGTTCTCGCAACGGAAGACCGCCGCTTCTACTGGCATTTCGGTGTCGATCCGATCGGCCTTGCCCGCGCCGTCGTCGTCAACTGGCGCGCCGGCGCCTATGTGCAGGGCGGTTCCACCATCACCCAGCAGCTGGCGAAGAACATCTTCCTGAAGCCGGAGCGCACCATCTCGCGCAAGATCGAGGAGATGGTGCTCGCCGTCTGGCTGGAGCTGCGCTTCACCAAGGACGAGATCCTCACGCTCTATCTCAACCGGGTCTATTTCGGCGGCGGCGCCTATGGCCTCGAAGCGGCGTCGGAGCGCTATTTCCGCAAGCCTGCCCGCGCACTGACATTGCCCGAGGCCGCGATGCTCGCAGGTCTTCTGAAAGCACCCTCGCGCTATTCGCCCACCAACGATATCGACCTTGCCCGCGAGCGCGCCCGTATCGTGCTGCAGAATATGGTGGCCGCCGGCTACATCGCTCCGGAAGATGCACAGCTCGGCAGCACGGCGCCCGCCAATCTTCAGGGCTATGCCGCGCGAGGCTCGATCAATTATTTCGTCGACTGGATCGCCGAGGCCTTGCCCGATTATGCGGGCCGCCCCGATACCGATGTCCATGTCATGGCGACGATCGATCCCGATCTGCAGCGCGAGGCCGAGCGCATCATTGGCGAAATGCTCGCAAGCGAGGGTGTTGCTCTCGATGTGAGCCAGGCCGCCCTCGTTGCCATGACGCCGGATGGAGCCGTGCGCGCCATGGTCGGCGGCAAGTCCTATGCGCATAGCCAGTTCAACCGCGCGGTACAGGCGAAGCGTCAGCCGGGCTCCGCCTTCAAGCCGATCGTCTATCTGACGGCGATGGAGCGCGGGTTCACGCCGGACACGACGCGCATCGACCGTCCGATCGCCTATGGCGGCTGGTCGCCTGCCAACTATTCCGGCCGCTTCGACGGCGAGATGACGCTCCGCACTGCGCTTGCAAAATCCACCAACACCATCGCCGTGCAGCTCGCAAATGAGGTCGGCATACGCAATGTCGTTGCAACCGCACGCCGCCTCGGCCTGCAGGACGACATGCAACCGAACCTCTCGCTGGCGCTCGGGACAGGCAGCGTCAATCTGCTCGAACTCACCGCCGCCTATGCCGCCTTCGCCAATGGCGGCTATGGCGTCATTCCGCATGGCATCGAGGAGGTGCGCGCCGAAAGCGGCGAGGAGCTCTATCGCCGTCAGGGCTCGGGCATCGGCCGTATCGCCGATCAGCGGTCCGTCGCCTATATGAACGACATGCTGAAGGCCGTGATGATCTATGGCACAGGCCGCAATTCGGCGCTGGGCGACCGCCCCGTTGCCGGCAAGACAGGCACCAGCCAGGATTTCCGCGATGCCTGGTTCATCGGGTACTCGGCCGATCTCGTGGTCGGTGTCTGGGTCGGCAATGATGACGGCAAGCCGATGAAACAGGTAACCGGCGGCACTTTCCCCGCGAAGATCTGGAACGCCTTCATGACGCGCACCCAGGCCGGTGTGCCGATCGCTCAGTTGCCCGATGCCGTGCCGGCCGAACTTGCCGCGCGCGAGGCGCTCGGACACGAGGCGTCAGGCGCCGTCGCATCCTCACCCGACAGCTATGAATGGGAACAGCCCGGCTTCTTCGAGCGTCTCTTCGGCATGAGC